>JAFAWI010000702.1 GCA_019241915.1 Alphaproteobacteria bacterium | reverse complement strand
GCGGCCGCGGCATCCAGCTCCGCGGCCAGCAGGCGCAGGTGGTCGGCCGCGGCGTCGGCGTGCCGGCGGCGGCGCGACGCGTCGATCATCCGGCGGCGCGCCACCGCCATCAGCCAGGCTTCGGGGCTGTCAGGCACACCGCCCGCGGGCCAGTCGTGCAGCGCCGCGGCAAATGCCTCCGACAAGGCATCTTCCGCAGCGGCGACATCGCCTGTGCGTGCCGCGAGGAACGCGATCAGCTTGCCATAGCTCGCACGCGCCACCCTCTCGGCAACCGCACCGGCGATGTCGCCGCCCGACCGCATCGCCGATCACATCTCCCAGATCGGGCGCACTTCGACGGTGCCGTACTGGGCGGCCGGACAGCGCGCCGCCCAGGACAGCGCGGCATCGAGATCGGCGACGTCGATCAGGTAATAGCCGCCGAGCTGCTCGCGGGTTTCGGCGTAGGGGCCATTGAGCACCTGCGTCTTGCTGTCGGCGATGCGCACCGTCGTGGCGGTCGATGTCGGCCGCAGCCGGTTGCTCCCGACCAAGACCCCGGCGGATTTCGCCGCCTCGGTATAGGCCATAAAGGCGCCGACCGCCTGGTCGACTTCCTCCTTGCTGCGGCCCTGCATCGCATTCTCGTTGCCGTAAATCATCAGCAGGTATTGCATCGTCCTCTCCCGTGGCTTGTCGCGGCGCGAGATGCGCCCGACTGCCGGATGACGTTTGAACCGGAGCGATTTCGACAGCCGATTGGAATATAGTCGCTGGCCGCAGGCGGCCGCGATTGGGGGATGCGATGCGGGTCTTCACCACGGTGCCGCAAGAAAATTTGAGGGCGGTGCCCGCCGCGGCGCGGGCCGCCGAGGCTGCAGGCCATGACGGCATCGTCACGATGGAGAACCAGCACGAGCCTTTCTTGGCGCTGGCCGTCGCCGGCGCGGCGACCGACCGGGTCGAGCTGCACACTTCGGTGGCGATTGCCTTCGCGCGTACCCCGATGGCGGTGGCCGAAGTGGGCTGGGACCTCGCCGGGTCGACCGGCGGGCGCTTTGTGCTGGGGCTGGGCTCGCAGGTGCGTGCGCACAACGAGCGGCGCTTCTCGGCGCCGTGGAGCCCGCCGGCGCCGCGGATGCGCGAATACGTCCAGGTGCTGCGCGCGATCTGGAAGTGCTGGGCGAGCGGGGAGCAACCGTCCTACGAGGGGCGGCATTACCGCTTCACGCTGATGACCCCAAATTTCACCCCGGCAAAAATCGGCTGCCCGCCGCCTGCGGTCACCATCGCCGCGGTCGGCCCCGCGATGCTCAAGGTCGCGGCCGAGGAATGCGACGGGGTCAAGCTGCACGGCTTCTGCACCAAGAAGTACCTGTCGGACGAGATCATGCCGCGGATCGGCGCCGGGCTCGCCAAAACCGGCCGCAGCCGCGCCCAATACGAGATTTCCGGCGGCGGTTTCCTTGCCACCGGGCCCGACGATGCGGCGGTGGCCGAGCGCTTCGAATGGGTCCGCCAGCGTGTCGCGTTTTATGGCTCGACCCCAGCCTATTACCCGGTTTTTGCGGTGCATGGCCTTGAAGACCTGGGCCTCAAGCTCAACCGCCTGGTGCGCGAAGGCAAATGGGCCGAGATGGCGAAAGAGGTGCCGGACGACGTGGCCCATCTGTTCGCAGCGGTCGGCCGTCACGATCAGATCGTCACCGCAATCGCCGAACGGTTCGGCGGCCTCGTAGACGCGCTGGCCCTGCGCGATCCGGCCGGCCGCGACGGCGTCGGCGGGATGCCGCCCGATCTGGTGCAGGACATCCGCCGGATCCCGCACCGCTACCGCGGCCGCTTCAACTAAAGTCAAATCCGGGTGGTTAGCGGGCTGAGACGGCTTTGAGGCGAAGCTGCCAAGCCGAGCTGGCGTTCTTGGCGGATGGCGAAGGGCAGATTTCCCGCCTTGTTCTCTACCGGGGACGGCCACGAGAGAACGCGGCGAGCGCAGGGATGGCCTCCCGACCCCGGCTGCCTGCGGGCCGGAGCCGCCTAGGTCGCTCCGGCGGACGATCTCACAGCAACCTGAACCATAGCGCGATGGCGACAAGGCGGTGGGCAGACGAGTTATTAACAACCCGAGGCGACCCTCGCCGGAAACCACAAAGTTAACTCGTCTGCAAACGGCAAAACGGCATGTTACGGCATGTTTACACTTGCATGTCTGCCATGCTGGGCGGTTTCACGCGATTCCAAATGGTTAGGGTTTTAGTGCCTAAATTTTGGGCAATGGCTTGTGGGACCAGCCGTTGTTCGCCTTGGACGCGATGGGGGCCGGTTTCCCACAATCTTATTCACCGCTTTCGGGGATATCGTAGAGGCAGCCGAAGAGCGCCCCGACATCGCTGACAAACCGCACCAGTGTTGGAACCAGCGGCGCCGCGAAATGCGCGCCGACGAGACGCTCGAACAGCGCGGCGAGCGGCGACCAATAGCCGGCGATATCGATGATAAAGATCGGTTTTTGGTGCAATCCTAATTGGCGCCACGAAAGGATCTCAATGGTTTCGTCGAGCGTCCCGACCCCGCCCGGCAGCACCGCGAAGGCATCGGCGCGCTCGGCCATCAGCCGCTTGCGTTGATGCATGTCGGCGACGATGACGAGTTCGCTCAGGCCGGTATGGGCCAATTCGCGATGCTGGAGGTGCGCCGGCATGATGCCGACGGCCCGCCCGCCGCCGGCAAGAACGGCATCCGCGACGCAGCCCATGAGGCCGTTGCGGCCGCCCCCGAAGACAAGCTCGATGCCGCGGGCTGCGAGGCCGGCGCCCAGTTCGCTGGCGGCACCGCGGTAGCGCGGATCGCTGCCCGGCGACGAACCGCAGTAGACACAAACCCGTTCGATCGTCCGCACGCCCGCTCCGTCGGCTCCGCCGTCGCCTCGTCATCCACCCAACCGCGCTTGATTGCAAGCAATGCGGCAGCGACCTAAACTCCGCCGTATCCGAATCGGGGAGACCGGTGCGGCGGCTTGTTTTAGCTTGTTGCGGCGCAGGGGCGCTGGCGATTGCCGTGGCCGGGGTTGTTTGGTGGCCCGGCCGCAATGCTGCGCCGCCGCCTACGCCCGCCGCGACGCCCGCCCAGCAGCAAGCCGCCACGGCGCCGCCGCCTCCCCCCGCCCCCACGCCCGAACCGCACCGCGCAGAGCAGGCGCCCTCCGCGCCCAGCCCGGCACCCCCGCCGAGCTTCGACATCGTCAAGGTCGATCCGGCCGGACACGCGGTAATCGCCGGCCGCGCCGCGCCCGGCGCCAAGGTGACGGTGCTCGATGGGGGCAAGACGATCGGCGAGGTGTCCGCCGACACCCGCGGCGAGTGGGTTCTCGTGCCGAGCAATCGGATCGCGCCGGGCGAACGTCAGCTGAGCCTCGAAGCCATCGATCCGGCGACGGGCGCCAAGAGCAAATCGAACGATACCGTTGCGCTTGCCGTTGCCCCGCCCCCCGCCGCCGGTATGGCGGGCTCGGGCACCGTGGCGGTGCTGGTGCCGGGCAACGCGAACGAGCCGGCGCAGGCGTTGCAGACGTCCCATATCGGCGGCGGCTTGTCGCTCGATACCGCCGAGGTCAATGCCCGGGGCGAGCTGATGTTGTCGGGGCACGCCAGTCCCGGCGCCGCGTTGCGTCTCTATGCCGACAACCAGCCGCTCGGCACGGTGACCGCCGACGCCGGGGGCAAATGGAGCTCGATCACGCCCCGCTCCCGCGGCGGGCGGATCGAGCTTCGCATCGATCAGCTCGGCGCGGACGGGGCGGTGACGCAGCGCGTCGCCGAGCAATTTGAGCCACCCGCCGCAGCCCCGGCCGGGAGTACCGCGACCGCGAGCCTCGCAGCAACAGGGGCGAGCGGACGCTACACCGTGCAGAGCGGCAACTCGCTGTGGGTGATCGCGCGCCAGACCTACGGCGAGGGTACCCAATACACGGTCATCTATTCGGCCAATCGCAGCCATATCCGCGACCCGAACCTGATCTACCCCGGCCAGATCATCACGCTGCCCAAATCGTGAACGGGCCGAACCGGGCGGACGAGCTCGAACGGCTGTCGCGACTATACGCCGGCTTTGCCGCGGACGAGGCGCGCGCCGAGTGCCCGATATACGAGCGTCTCGCATTTGGCGTCAGCGAGAGTGACCCGCTGCGGGAGTTTCTCGCCGCGCTGCCGGCGGCGTCGCGTCAGCCGAACCTGTTTTTTGCTGCGGTTCGCCATCTGCATGGGGTACCGGACGATGCCGCGGCGCTGGCGGCCGTCGTCGCCGCGGACGGGCCGCGCATCGCCCGGCTGATGCTGTCGCGGACGACGCAGACCAACGAGCCGGCACGGTGCGCCGTGCTGCTGCCGTTGCTGGCTCAGCTGCCGCAGCCGCTCGCGTTGCTTGAAGTGGGCGCCTCGGCCGGTCTTTGCCTGCTGCCCGATCGCTACGGCTACGATTACGGCGCGGTTCGTCTCGATCCTCCCGCCGCGGCCGCCCCAGTCTTTCCCTGCGCGGTCAGCGGCCCGGCGCCGCTGCCGCGCACGGTGCCCGATATCGTCTGGCGCCGAGGGCTCGATCTCAACCCACTCGACATCGCGTCCGATGGCGATATCGCGTGGCTCGAGACGCTGGTATGGCCGGGGCAGGACGCGCGGCTGCGCAAGCTTCGCGCTGCGCTGGCGATCGCCCGCAACGATCGGCCGGAGGTCGTGCGCGGCGATCTGCTCGTCGACCTGCCGCGGCTGATGGCGTCGGCCCCTGGAAACGCGACCCTGGTGGTGTTCCATACCGCCGTCCTCGCCTATGTCCGACCACGCGAGCGCCGGAGCCGCTTCGCCGCGGCGATGCGCGGCTCGGCCGCGGTCTGGATCAGCAACGAGGCGCCGGCTGTCTTTCCCGATCTCGTCACCGGCGCGCCGCCCGCGCCCGCACCGGGACGCTTTCTGCTGATGCAGGACGGCGTGCCGCTCGCGTGGACGGCCGCGCACGGCCAGGCTCTCGACTGGTTCGGCCCGCGGTGATCGGCGACGGTCTCAGGCGTAAAGTTCCGCCGGCAGCACCGGCGCCGTGCGTTTCCGCGCGTGCAGATAGGATTGCCAGAAAAGACACGCGGCGGTCGAGCGCCAGGGCCGCCAGCGCGCCCCAAGATCGCGCAGCTCCTTCTCGCCGATCCGCGTTCCCACGCCCAATTCGCTCGCGACGCCGAATTGCAACCCGAGATCGGCGGCCGGCCAAATATCGTCACGGCCGAGCGCGAAGATCATGTAGACCTCAGCGCTCCAGCGGCCGATCCCTTTGAGCGAGATCAGTTGCGCCGCCGCCTCGTCATCAGCGGTTTCGGACAGCCGAGCGAAGTCGAGTTCGCCGCTCGCCACCCGCTCGGCCAGTGCGCGGCCATACGACGCTTTCTGCCGGCTGAACCCGCAGCGGCGCAGATCGGCCTCGCCGACAGTGAGAAACGTCGCTGGCGTCACCTCGCCCAGCAGGCCGTGCAGCCGGCGGAACATCGCAGCGGCGGCATCGATCGAAACCTGCTGTTCGAGGATGATGTGGAGCAGCGTCTCAAAGCCGTTGCGGCGGCGACGAAAACGAGGCGAACCGGCGCGTTCGAGGATCGCGGCAAAGACCGGCTCGCCGGCCAGCGCCGCGATCCCCCGCTGCAGCCCCGCGGGCGCATAAACCGGCTCGCTCAGCCCCACAGCCGCGGATCCGGCGGATGTACCGTGCTGCCGTCGTAGCGCAGTCTGGGGTGCCGGTCTTCGGCCAGCAGCAACGGCGCGTCGAGGTCGACGACGCTTGCCTGCTGTGCAACGAGCATCGCCGGCGCCATCGCCAGCGATGTTCCGATCATGCACCCGACCATGATGGTAAAGCCGCGCTCGTGGCCCGCCCGCGCCAGCTCGAGCGCGGCGGTCAACCCGCCGGTTTTGTCGAGCTTGATATTGATGGCGTCGTACTTGCCGACGAGGCGGTCGAGATCTGCGGCCGTATGACAGGATTCGTCCGCGCAGACCGGCACCGGGCGCGGCAGCTCGGCCAGCGCCGCATCGTCGCTTGCGGGCAGCGGCTGCTCGATCAACTCGACCCCAAGGGCAGCCAGCGCTGGCGTCAGCTGCTGATAATGGCGCGCAGTCCAGCCCTCGTTGGCATCGACAATCAGGCGCGCCGCGGGCGCGTTGTCGCGCACCGCACGGACGCGTTCGAGATCGCCCTCGCCCGTGAGCTTCAGTTTGAGGAGCGGCCGGTCGCGCTGCGCCGCAGCCGCCGCGCCCATGTGCTGCGGCGTGTCGAGCGACAGCGTGTAGGCGGTCATCACGGGATGCAGCGGTTCGAGACCGGCGAGGTCCGCGGCACGGCGATCCGCCCGCTTGGCCTCGATATCCCAGAACGCGGCGTCGAGTGCGTTCCGCGCTGCGCCCGGCGGCATCGCGCTCTGCAGGCTCGCCCGATCCAGGCCGGAGAACACGGCGCCCTTCATCGCGTCCAGCGCCGCCGCAACGCTGTCGACGCTCTCGCCGTAACGCGGATACGGCACGCACTCGCCACGGCCGCGGAAATCGCCGTCGAACAGCTCGGCGACGACCACCTCGGCCGCGGTCTTGCTTCCGCGCGAGATGGTGAATGGATGCGCCAGCGGCCAGGCACGGCGGCTGACGCTCAGCCGTTGCGGATGCGGCGCCACGATCAGCCGGGCAGGTTATCGACCAAGCGGCCGACGCCGGTGCGCATCGGGTCGACGCACGGCAGCCCCAGCCGGGCTTCGGTTTCGCGCAGGTAGTCGCGCGCCGCCCCCGGGTCGAGCCCGGCGGTGTTGACGCTGACGCCGATGCAGCCGACCGCCGGATTGGTCAGTTGCGCCGCCTCGATGTTCCGGTCGATGCAGATTCTCAGGTCGGGCAATTTGTAGGTCGGCAAGCCGCGCATGTGCGGCCGGGTTGGCTCGTGACAGACGACAAGCGCGTCGGGTTGCGCGCCATGGATCAGGCCCAGCGTGACACCGGCATAGGAGGCATGAAAGAGCGACCCTTGCCCCTCGACCACATCCCAATGGTCGGGATCGTTCGCCGGGCACAGCCATTCGACCGCACCGGAGACGAAATCCGACACGACCGCATCGATCGAAACACCATCACCGGCGATCAGGATGCCGGTCTGTCCGGTGGCGCGAAAATCCGCCTTCAAGCCGCGCCCCTGCATCTCCTTTTCGAGGGCGAGCGCGGTAAACATCTTGCCGATCGAGCAGTCCGTGCCGACCGTCAGCAGCCGCTTGCCCGGCCGCTTGATCCCGTTGCCCACGGCGAACTCGCGCGTCGGATGGCGGACATCGGCAATCTGGCGCCCGCACCGCACCGCAGTCTCCCGCAACACCGGGATGTCGGCCAATCGATGGTGGAGGCCGCTCGCCAGATCGATACCCAGCTCGAGCGCCTGCACCAGCAGCGGCTCCCAGCCGGCGCCCAGTACGCCGCCGCGGTTGGTGGTGCCGACGATGACGGTTTTAACCCCCGCCGCGGCGGCCTCTTCGATCGTCATATCCGGCAGACCGAGATCGGCCTTGCAACCAGGCAAACGCAATTGCCCCAAGCACGCCTGGCGGCGCCAGAACGCCACCCCGTCCGCTGTCTTCGCCGCAAGTTGGTCGGGCGCATCGCCGATGAACATCAGGTAGGGCGTGCGGAGGGTCACGGCGCAAGCCTCGCGCTGGTTCGATCCGATCCGGCGATCTTACGGGAAGCGGTGCGCTGGGGGAAAGCCCGCGGCAGGCCGCATCGACAAGCGGCGGACAAGGCGGCATCCCCTCTCAATCAGCGGCAGATCGCGACGCACGCCGCGATGTTGGGCACCAAGATGGATGTCGATCGATTGCGCCGGCGACGTCATCCAAGTCCTGTCGGTCGCGGGCGCCACGGCGCGCGAGCGGCGGCGTGCTGCGCAGACGAAGGACAACGCCGCCATCGATGACTGCGTCCGTCCGACAAACCGGGTTTAAGCCAAAATTAACGTTAATGACCGATTGATTAGCACGCGCTGCCCCGGGGCAAGACCACGCCGACCGCCATGTTTCGTCTGATCGATACGCGCCGTTTGATGCCAAGACTGCGTCGCCACGGCACCGTCGCCGCGACGGCCAGCCTCGTCATCGTCGCGTTTGCCGCGTTGGCGGTGATCGGCGGGATCGATCGGCTGGATCAACGCCTGCGCACGCAGCAGGCGGTTTCCGAGGCTGCGGCACAAGTGCTCGCCCCGCTGATTGCTGCGACCGGCACCGCGCTCGGCGCGGCGGCCGGCCCGCCGCACGGGCCGATGGCCGTCCCCTTATTGCAAGGCGCCTGGCCGTTTGTTGCGCTGGCGGTGATCGGCATCAGCGCGCTTCTCACGCTGCTCGCGCTCTTGACCGCCCGC
>JAFAWI010000346.1 GCA_019241915.1 Alphaproteobacteria bacterium | reverse complement strand
CTGGACGAGGCGACCTCGCACCTCGACGCGGTCAACGAGGCCGAGGTGCGCGAGGCGCTGGATCGCCTGATGGCAGGGCGGACGACGCTCGTCATCGCCCACCGCCTGAGCACGATCCGCGACGCGGACGAGATCGTGGTGCGGTCGCGCATCAGGGTATCGAGCGCCCCGCGCACCTGCGCCTCGCTGACCGCGTCGAGGTGCGAGGTCGCCTCGTCGAGAATCAGGGTCGGCGCATTTTTCAAAAAGGCGCGGGCGATCGCCACGCGCTGACGCTGCCCGCCCGACAATTGCACGCCGCGCTCGCCGACCCTGGTGTCGAGCCCCTCCGGCAGGTGCGCGACAAAATCGGCAAGCGCCGCCTCGTCGAGCGCGCGCCGGATGGCCGCTTCGTCGGCATCGGGACGCGCCAGGCTGACATTGGCGCGCAGCGTGTCGTTGAACAGGTAGGTGTCCTGCGACACCAGCGACACGCGGCGCCGCAAATGGTCGAGGTCGAACTCCCTCAGGTCGACGCCGTCGATGGCGATGCGGCCCTCGCTCGGATCCCAGAAGCGCAGCAGCAGGTTGGCCAGCGTCGTCTTCCCCGCGCCGGACGGGCCGACGATCGCCACCGTTGAACCCGCCGAAATGTCGAGCGCCACGCCGTCGAGCGCCGGTCGCCGCGCGCCCGGGTAGCAGAAGCCAACGCCGTCGAAGCGGAGCGCCGAGCCGCCGATCGGCGCCGGGGGGCATCGGTCGCCATCGGCCACCGCCGGTACCTCATGATGCACGGCGTAGATTCGCCGCGTGGAAGCGATTGTATCGGCGAGCTGGCGGCTGACCTGTGCGATCTCCGAAATCGGCAAGAACGATGACAGCGACAGCAGAATCAGCAAGGGCAGGGTGGTCGCCGCGAGTGTGTTGTGCCCGACGAGTGTGGCGCCGACAATCGCGACCGCAAGGCCACCCAGCCCCGTACAAATTTCGAGCTGCGCGGTCTGTGCGGTGAGGTCGCGGAGCAGCGCGAGCCGCACCGTCTGGTAGTCGCCCACCGCTTCCATAAAGCCGCGCCGCCGCCGCCCCAGCGCTTGAAACGCGACCAGATCGGAAAGGCCCTGGATGGTCTCGGTGACGTAGCCCGCAAGCAGGCCCAGCCGATCGCGCGCGCCCGCGCCGAGGCGGTCGATCTTACCGCGCATCACCCACGGCGCCAGCGCCGCGAACAGGATGAACGGCAGGATCGCCAACGCCAGCGGCCAGGCAACCAAGCACAGCGTCAGCAACACCGTTGCCGGCACCAGGATCGCGACCAGCGCGGGCGCCACCGTGTGCGCGAAGAAATACTCGACCGTGTCGATGTCCTGCGCCGCCAGCGCGATCAGATCGCCCGAGCGCCGCCGCAGCAGATAGGCCGGCGCCAGCGCGTCGAGTTGGCGGTAAAGCTCGATGCGCATCTCGGCCAGCAGCCGATAGGCGATGTCGTGCGCCAGCCACGATTCGACCCAGTGCAGGATGCCCGCCATCGGCGCCAACAGACCGAGCACGATCAACAAATGCGCATAGGGCGTACCGGTCTTGACCGCAGCGACCGCCAGCGCGCCGACAATGCCGACGCCGATGAAGGCCGCGACCCGCGCGATGCCGGCGCCGACCACGATCGCGAATTTGTTGCGCCACGGCCGGATGATTTGGACCAGGGTCGCCAAGGTCGATACCCAGCCGACCCGCGCCGCCGCGGCGGCGGCTGCGGCGGGCGCCTCCTCGCCGAAATCGGTCGCCTCCAGCACGCTGCCGGATAGCGGCTGCTCGTGGAGCTGGTCGAAGTCGCCGCCGCGCTCCTCGGCCTGCGCCCCCATCAGTTGGCGGTACGGGCCGTCGCGGCGGATCAGCTGGGCGTGAGTGCCTTGTTCGACGACCCTGCCGCGGTCGAGGACCAGGATGCGGTCGGCGCCGATCACGCTCGACAATCGGTGCGCAAGGATCAGCGTCGTGCGCCCTTGCGACAGACGGTCGATCGCCTCCTGGATCACCGCCTCGTTCTCGGCGTCGACCGACGACAACGCCTCATCGAGGATCAGGATCGGCGCATCGCGCAGCAAGGCGCGGGCGATCGCGAGCCGCTGGCGCTGGCCGCCCGACAGATTGACCCCGCGCTCGCCGAGCATCGTCCGGTAGCCCTGCGGCAACGCCATGATGAAGTCGTGCGCATTGGCGTCGCGTGCTGCCGCGTGCAGTTCGTCGACGCTCGCGTCGGGCCGGCCGAGGCGCAGATTGTCCTCGACAGTACCGTGAAACAGGTAGGTGTCCTGGTGAACGATCGCGATCTGTACGCGCAGCGTGTCGCCGTCGAGTTCGCGCAGATCGCGGCCGCCGATCTTGACGCTGCCCGATTGCGGGTCGAACAGACGCAGCAGCAGCCGCGCCACCGACGATTTCCCCGAGCCGCTCGGGCCGACCATGCCGATTTTCTCGCCGGCGGCGACGTTAAACGACAGGCCGTCGTGTGCCGCCCGCCGTCCGCCTGGATAGGCAAACAAGACATCCTCGAACGCAATCGTCGGCGCGAGCCCGCTCTCCCTCTCTGCCCTCGGGAGCGGAGGCGCGCTGTTAGTGACAGCCGGAACCAGCGGCTCGGCTTCGAGCAGCTCGGTGATCCCGGCAGCGGCCGACTGACCGACCATGCCTTGATGCAATACTGAACGCAGGTCGCGCAGCGGCCGGAATACCTCCGTGCCCGCCATCAGCACCACGAGCAGCGCGGTGAGGCTCATCTCGCCGTGCGACACGCGCCATACCCCGAGCCCCAATGCCGCCGCGGCGCCGATCGCGATGCCGCAATCGGTGATGCCGCGCGTCATCACGCTGGTCGACAGCACGCGCATCGTCGTGTTCGACAGGTCGCGCGCGTGTTCGGCGAGGCGTTCGCCGTAAGCCTTGCTCTGGCCGAATGCCTTGAGCGTCGGCAGCCCCTGCACGGCATCGAGAAACTCCGAGCCGAACGATGTCATCGCCACCTGGCGCAGCCGGTTGCGGCCGCTTTCGACCTTGTTCCAAACGGTGGGTGCGACCAGCGTCACCAGCGCGAAGACCAGCATCACCGTGGCGACCGGCAGGTCCCACCACAGGATGAACAGAAAGATCGCGATCGGCGTCAGCGCCGCCACGCAAACTTGCGGCATGTACTGCCCAAAAAACGTCTGCAGCTGCTCGACCCCGTCGACCACCGACAGCATCACGCCGCCGGTGCGCTCGCCGGCGAACCATGCCGGACCCAGCTCGGCGATCTTGTCGTAGAGCCGGCCGCGCAGATCGCTCTGTACCCGCGCCGCGGTGTCGTGCGCGATCATCGTCCGGTAATAGTCGAGCAGCCCGCGCAGCACGACCGCGCCGGCCACCCCGAGTGCCGCCAGCGCGATCGGCGTGAATCCGGCGCCGGCAAATACCAGCGACAGCATAGCGCCGAGCAGCACAAAACGCGCGATGCCGAACGCAGCCGCGGCGAGCCCGACGACGATTGCCAGCGCGATGCGGCCGCGCAATCCGCGGGTCAGCCGCCAGAGGTAGCGGTCGAAATACATCAGCGCACTTTCTCTTCGCTGTTGGCCGCACGGTCGGCGTCGCTCAGGACGCGCGGGTCTTCGACATCGACTGTCAGGTGCTCGGTCGGCCGCGGCGTCGCGGTGACGATGCTGACTCCCTCCGGCGCGCGGAAGCGGTGCCACGCCCCTTGCGGCACCACGACGGTCATCCCGGCGTCCAGCTGGTGGGTTTCGAATTGGCCATCGACGATGATGTCGACGCTCGTTGCGCCGTCGACGATCTGCACCAGCTCGTCGCCGTTCGGATGCCGTTCCCAGGCCGCCCGCCCGGAGAACTTGGCGCTGTAGATGTTGCCGTCGCGGAACGGGGCAAGTGTAACAAATGCACCCGTCGCCCGGCGGTCGGCTTCGGTCGATTCCGGCCGGCGGCCCTGCATCGTCGGCATCTTGGCCAGCGTCGCCTTAAGGTTGAGGATCGTGGTCATCGGCTTCCTCCCTGCTGCTGGGTTGGCGGCTCGACCGTGCGCGGATCGTCGATGTCGAGGCGTACATGCTCGCTTGGCCGCGGCGTTGCTGTCATCAGCGTTATTCCCTCTGCCGAACGAAAGCGGTGCCAGGTTCCTTGCGGCACGACCACCATCATCCCGGCCTTCACGGAGATCGATTGCGGGTCGCCGTTCATCGGCACGAGGTCGAGCATCGCCGCGCCGTCGAGAACGTGCACCAGTTCCTGGCCGTTCGGATGGCGTTCCCAGGCGCCCGTGCCGGCGAACTTGCTGGTGAACAGCGCGCCGTCGCGGTACTGCCCCAACTCCGCGGCGCTGCTTGCGCGCTCGGCGTTCGTCATCTGCGGCATCTGCGGCGTGCGTGCGCACGACCTCAATTTCGCCAGTTCGGCATTCAAGACGATCACGGTCGCCATGGAGTCGTCCATCCTCAGAGCCGATCTCGACAGCGATCCTATCGATATGTTTTAATTTCAGCAGTCGATAAATTCGAGATAGAGCGATACGGATTTGTATCATGGCAATGCTCGATGACATCATCCCGGGCGCCGAGTTCCGCCGCAGTCCGATAGAGCGCCGCGCCCCGGCGGGCGTCGCCGGTGGCATGGATTGGGACGATGTGCGCGTTTTTCTCGCGGTCGCGCGCCACGGATCGCTGCGTGCCGCGGGGCGGGCACTGGGGCTCAGCCAGCCGACGATCGGCCGCCGCCTCACGGCATTCGAGACGACGTTCGGCGGCCCGACTTTGTTCGACCGTCTGCCCGAGGGATTGCGGCTCAACGCCGCCGGCGAGCAGCTCGTCCCGGCGGCGGAAAGCGTCGAGCACGCCGCGCTGATGCTGGAGCGCCGCCGTGCCGCGGCATCGCCGGAACTGTGCGGCACGGTGCGAGTCTCGGTCGGCGAGTGGGCCGCCGGCTTTCTGTCGCGCTGTCTGTCGGGACCGGGAACGCCGCTGCCTTGCGGCATCACGCTCGAGCTCGTCGAGTCGCGCCAGACCGCGAACCTGGCGCGGCGCGAGGCGGATCTTGCGGTGCGTCATCACCCGCCGGAAAGCGGCGATCTTTATATCGCCAAGGTCGGCACGTTTGGCTGCGCGGTTTACCGTCGCCTGGGCAGCAAGAGCGACGCCTGGGTCACCTACACCGAGGAGCAGGCGCATTACTCGACCGCGCGCTGGATGCAACAGCGGATCGACGAAACCGCGGGCACCGTCGCGCTGCGTGCCTCCAATGTGACGATGCAGCTGGCCGCGGTCCGCGCCGGCACCGGACGAGGCGTGCTGCCCTGCTTTGTCGGCGACGAGGACCCGCTGCTGGAGCGGCTGACCCCGCCGATGCCGGAGATCGCGGCACACTATTCGGTGATCGTCCACCGCGATCTGCGGCGCGCCGTCTGTGTCCGCACCGTGATCGACTGGATCAAGGCGGTGTTTGCCGAACAGCGCGATACCTTGGCCGGCTCGCGCTAGCGTCGCGGGGACAGGTGGAGGGAACATGCACCGAGTGTTGATCACCGGCGCGGGCGGCGGCATCGGCCGCGGGCTGCGCGAAACCCTGCGCGGCGTCTATCCGATCTTGCGCCTCAGCGACCGGGTGGCGATCGCCCCCGCGCGCGACGGCGAGGAGGTGGACCAGACTGAGCTGGCGGACATGGCGGCGGTCGAAAAGATGGTCGCCGGGTGCGACGGCATCGTCCATCTCGGCGGCATTTCCGGCGAAAACAGCTGGGAGAAGATTCTCGAAGGCAACATCGTCGGTCTCTACAACACGTTCGAGGCGGCGCGGCGCGCCGGCGTCAAGCGGGTCGTGATGGCAACCTCGAACCACGCGGTCGGTTTCTACCCGCGCGCCCAGACCATCGATCATCGCGTGGTGCCGCGGCCGGACAGCCGCTACGGCGTGTCGAAGGCGTTCAGCGAGGCGCTGGCGAGCCTTTATTCCGACAAGCACGGCATCGGCTTTCTTTGCGTGCGCATCGGCAATTACGGCGACCGCCCGATCGACAGCCGTCGCCTGTCGATCTGGGTCAGCCCGCGCGACCTGACCCAACTCGTGCGCATTGGCTTGGAGCATCCCGACGTGCGCTACGAGATCGTCTACGGCGTCTCGAACAACAAACGCTCGTGGTACGACAATGCCAATGCGTACCGGCTCGGCTACCGGCCGGAAGACGATTCCGAGCCACAGGCTGCGGCAGTGCTTGCCGCGGAAGCCGGTCGGGACAAAGACCCGATCGCCGAGAAATACCAGGGTGGGACGTTCTGCGCCGAGGACTACGACGCGCCGACCGAACGGGCGTCATAAACGACTTCGGCCGTCTCCGAGCCAACGATCGG
>JAFAWI010000543.1 GCA_019241915.1 Alphaproteobacteria bacterium | reverse complement strand
CCTGAAGCGGACCGCCCGGAATCATGACGTCGAGGGCTTTTTCTCCTGCTGAAAACCCAGCTCGTTTTGCTGAGCCGCATAAGGATCGTCCAATACCTAGTCGGCTGCCTGCGGCGTGACCTGCACCGAGTTGGGACCGTAGCGGTCGCGGAGCGGGGCCGTGTCGATCTCTTCGAGCTCGATTTCGCGGTTGAGCACCTTTGCCTTCCAGGCATCCTGCTCGGGGATGCGGGCGTGGAATTCGGGCATCACCTCGCGGGCGAAGAGTTCGAGGCTCTCGCAGATGTGCTCGTGCGTGTTCTTGCCAGCCTGGTTCAATAGAATGACCTGGTCAATATGCGAGCCCTCGAACCGCCGCAATTTGCGGCGCAACGTCTCGGGTGAGCCGATCAGGCCACCGGACAGCGCGCGGGCTAGACCTTCCGGATTTTCCCGTTTCCATTTCTCGTATTCGTCCCACAGATTGACCGTCCCGGGCGCGGGCCGCTCGCGCGTTGCGCTCTGGCCATAAAAACGCAGCGCGAACTGAAAGAACGGGATGCCGTCGGCGCGGCGACGCGCCTCCTCGTCGGTCTCGGCGCACATGAAATAGCTGGTTAGCGCGATGTTCGGGTTGACCTGATAGTCGGCAAGCTTGTCCTGCCGCTTGACGAACGAATTGTAATAGGCGTGGACCCAGGCATGCGCGGCATCGGCCGAGAGAAACTGGAACGCCAACGCGCCGAGACCGCGCCGCCCCGCCATCTCGATCGTGTCGAGCGCCGAGCACGCGACCCAGAGAGGCGGGTGCGGTTTTTGCAACGGCTTTGGCAGCACCCGGCGCAGCGGCATGTCGAAATACTTGCCGTGATGCTCCGACGCTTCCTGGGTGAACATCGGGACGATGGCGCGGATCGCCTCTTCCCAAATCGCGCGCTTCTCGTCGTAGGCGACGCCGAACGGCTCCAATTCGGTCGAGCTGGCGCTCTCCCCGGTGCCGAACTCGACGCGGCCGCGGCTGACAAGGTCGAGCGCGGCAATGCGCTCGGCGCAGCGCGCCGGGTGCGTCGTCGTCAGCTGCATGATGCCGTGCGCAAGCCGGATATTCTTGGTGCGCTGCGACGCGGCGGAGAGGAACACCTCCGGCGCCGGCGAGTGCGAATATTCTTCGAGAAAATGGTGCTCGACCTCCCAGGCGAAGTCGTAGCCGAGGCGGTCGGCCAGCTCGACCTGGTCGAGTGCGTTCTGGTAGAGCGTCAGCTCGCCGTCAGCCGTCCATGGGCGCGGCAATTGCAGCTCGTAGAAAATCCCAAATTTCATCTCGCGTCCTTCCTCGCCCCGGCGCGATCATGCCGGGCGCCCGCGCAATGCTCAAGGCAGCCCGATCCAGCCGCGCGAGCGGGAAAGTCATCCACCCGTGCCGGCTTTACGATTTACAGTTGCCCCGTGCCCGCCGGCGACCGACCATAGCGCCAATTGCGGCAAACAAGACGCCGCCCCAATGTCGAGCGCGACATCGGCGGCAATCGAACGGGAGGAACCGCTGTCATGGCTACCGAGCGCTTTGCGGGAACAGGATCGAGCCGGCGCGATGTGCTGCTGGGCGGCGCGGCCGCCATGCTGGGCGCCTATGCTTTCGCACCGCGCTACGGGCTGGCGGCCGACGTCCCGCTGGAGTTCGACGGCTCGAAGTTTCAGATGGCGGCGCCGGAGCCGAACCCCAAGCACGGCGGCGTGCTGCGCTACGGCATCCTCAATCGGCCGCCGCATTTCGACGTGCACCAGTCGGGCACGGTCGGCAACATCGGCACCCAAGGCTGCATGTTCGACAATCTGGTGCGCCGCGATCCGCGCGACAGCGGCAAGACCATCGTTCCCGATCTGGCGCATAGCTGGGAGATCGCCAAAGACGGCAAGACCTACACCTTCCACCTGCGCGAAGGGGTGCAGTTCCACGACGGGTCTGATTTCACCGCGGCTGACGTGAAGGCGACCTTCGATCGGATCGCCAAGCCACCCTCCGGCATCAGCATTCCGCGCACCCCGCTGTTCCGCGCGGTGAGCGAGATCAACGCGCGCGACAAGCAGACGATCGAATTCAAGCTGTCGGCGCCGCGGTCGGTCAATTTCATGATGTCGGCCTTCGCCAGCGGCTGGAATGTGATCTACAGCAAAAAGGCGCTCGAAGAGAACAATTACGATATGCGCAAGGTGCTCAACATCCCCGGTACCGGCCCCTTCAAGACAACACGCCGTGTCGAGAACGAAATCTGGGTGATGGAGCGCAACAAGAACTACTGGAACAAGGGTTTGCCGTATCTGGATGGGATCGAGGTCTATCATCTGCTGCCGTTTTCCCCCGAGCTCGGCGGCGCCATCCTGTCGGGCAGGGTGGATTACGCGCGCGCGCTCGATCCCGGCACCGCGCGCAAGGCGGCGACGATGCCCGGGATGTCGACCGCAAAATTCTACCAAAGCGTGATTCACGCGACCTGGCTCAACGCCAAGCGGCCGCCGCTCGATGATCCGCGCGTGCGGCGGGCGATGCACCTGTTGTTCGACAAGCAGGTTCTGGTGGATGTGGTCAAGGACGTATCGCCCCTGATGACCGGCGGCTTCATCTATCCGTTTTCCGAATTCGCCACGCCCAAGGAACAGCTCGTCAAACGGCTCGGCTATCAGGACGACCCGACGGCCGCGGTCAAGGAAGCCAAGGCGCTGCTCGAGGCCGCCGGCCAGAGCAAAATGCGGCCGCTCGATTTCATGGTGCGCGACCTCAACCATCACAAGCTCTTCGCTCAGGCGATCGAAGCGATCCTGCGCGACATCGGCATCCAGACGAACCTGCGCACCGTGGTCGAATCGACCTGGTTCGGCGACGCCCTGGCGGGCAATTTCGACCTGGCGGTCGGCGCGATCGTGTCAACGCTGCTCGACCCGTCCGATTACTTCAATGCCTGGTACCGCACCGACGGGCCGCAGAACTACTCGTTCTGGCACAACGCAGACTTCGACAAGCTGGTCGATGAGATCGACATCGAGGTCGACGCCGCCAAGCGCCTGGCGCTGGTTCGCCAGGCCGAGGAGCTGATGGAGCAGAACCCGCCGCTGGTGCCGGTCGCTTGGGAGAACATTCTCGATGCCTGGTACAACTACGTGAAGGGCCATAATCCCAAAGACTATTTCGGCATCTATGACGTGGTCCGGTTCGACACGTTCTGGCTCGATAAGGCCTGATTTCGCAGCGGAGAGGCTTCGGGGAGCACAGCAGGCGCGCGTTGCTGCGCTCCCGGCGTGCTGACAGACTTGCGCGATGGCCGAGCCCACCGCCGATGTCGAACCTGCCGCGCCGGCACCCGCCGACGCCGGCGCTGCAGCGCACTGGCAGAAGACGCTGTGGGCAATGGTCGGCATCCAGTTCGTGATGACGATGGCGTTCTCGATGCTGACGCCGATCATGCCGCTGTTCCTGCCCGAGCTCGGGGTCACGAACGCGGCGGCGATCGACATCTGGGCCGGCATCCTCAGCGGCGTCACTTCGTTCATTGCCGCTTTCGCGTCGCCGGTTTGGGGCCGCGTTGCCGACCGCCATGGGCGCAAGCTGATGCTGTTGCGCTCCAGTGTTGCGATCGGCTTTTTCACCATACTGATGGGGCTGTCGCAGAATGTGTGGCAGTTTGCGGGGGCGCGCGCGCTGATGGGGATTTTCGCCGGCTTCTCGTCGTCGGCGATCGCGCTGGTGGCAAGCCAGGTGCCGGAATCGCGGCTCGGCTATTCGCTCGGCTGGCTGTCGACCGGGCAGCTCGTCGGGTCGCTGGTCGGGCCGATCATGGGCGGCGCGCTCGCCGATTTGTTCGGCAGCTATCGCATCCCGTTTTATCTGACCGCGGCGACGATCTTTGCCGCGCTCGGCCTCGTGTGGTTTGGGGTGCACGAGGAATTCACCCGCCCGGGCAAAGGCAAGGCGCAGGGTTCGGTCGTTGCCGGGCTGATCGCGCTGCTCCGCTCGCCGACATTGCTGGCGCTGTTCTTCGTGCTGCTGATGGCGCAGTTCGGCGTCCGCACGGTGCAGCCGATCGTCACGCTCTACGTCAAGGAGATGGTCGGCAACCTGCCGAACGTGGCGACGCTCGCCGGGATCGCGTTCTCGATCACCGGGGTCGCCAATGTCATCTCGGCGCCATTTCTCGGCAACCGCAGCGACCGCATCGGCTATCGCCGGGTGCTGCTGATCGCGCTGCTCGGCAGCACGCTGACGACGCTGCCGCAAGCCTTCACCGACAATTACTGGGTCTTCACCGGCGAACGCTTCGCGGTCGGGCTGTTCATCGGCGGGCTGCTGCCGACCGCCAACGCGCTGGTCGGCCGGCTGGTCCCGCGCAGCGACCGCGGCACGATCTACGGCATGACCTCCTCGGCGATGTTCATGGGCAATTCGCTCGGGCCGCTGTTCGGCGGCCTGCTGGCGGCCGGGTTCGGCCTGTCGTGGGTGTTCCTGATGACCGGCGCGGTGCTCGCGCTCAACCTCGTCTGGGTCTACTACCGCGTGCCCGAATACCATGCGAACGCCGAAACACCGCGATGAGCCTGCCGCTCGCTCGGCCGCCGATAGCGTCGTGTTTAGCGGCCCGCCGATGCCGCTCTCGGGCGGCTGGCGAGGCTAGACGGCGATGCGCGCCAGCTCGTCGAGGCGGTCGCCGAGGCGACCCAGCGCCCAGTCGCGCGCGAGCCGCGCCGCCCTGTCCCAGCTTGGCCGCTGGTCGGCGAGCGACGGCAGCGGGGCGCCCGGGTCCATCGCCGCGATCTGCCGGTAGACGCGCAGCTCAGCGGCCTGAAGCGGAAACTGGCCCGTCTCCAATGCTTCCTCCAGCGTCGCAAAGCGGCGCAGCAAGGCCGCCGCTCCCTTGGCGCCGACACCGCGCGCGCCCGGCAGCTTGTCGGAGGGGTCGCCGCGCAGCGCGATAAAGTCAGGCACCTGCGCCGGCTCGACCCCGTAGCGCTCGCGCACTTCGGCTGGGCCGATCCGCGCCACCTCGCCGGCGCGCACCGGGTGCAGGATGGTCGTTGTCGGCGAGGCGAGCTGAAACGCGTCGCGGTCGCCGCTCGCAACCAAGCTCTTGCCGCCGCGCCGTGCTTCCTCGGCCACAGCCGCGGCGAGAAAATCGTCGGCTTCGTAGCCCGCGGTCTTGGCGTTGGCAAAACCGCAGGCGGCAACAAACAGCGGCAGCATTTCGAGCTGGTCGATCAGCTCCTCATCGAATTGGCGGCCGCCCTGGTAGCCCGGAAACAGCTTCTGCCGGTAGGTCGGCGCACCAAGCGTGTCCCATCCGACCAGCACCGCGCGCGGCTGTTCGCTGTCCCACAGCCGCAGCAGAAAATTGGCAAAGCCGACGATCGCGCCGCCGCCGCGGTTGCCGGCGCGGCGGATGGTCTTCGGCAAACCGTGATAGGCGCGATGCGCAAACGAGTCGCCGTCGACGACGAGCAGCGGGCGGCTCATCGGCGCGCCTGATCAAGCCTCTTCGATACGCTCCATGTCCTCATCGCTGAAGCCCAAATGGTGACCGATTTCATGAATCAGCACATGCCGCACGATGACCGCTAGATCCTCCCCGGTCTCGCACCAGTAGTCGAGGATTGGCCGCCGGTAGAGAAACACCATGTCGACCTGCTCGCGCGCCACGGCAACGCTCTGGTGCGGCAGTGCGACGCCGCGGTAGAGACCGAGAATGTCGAACGGCGTTTCAAGCTCCATCGCCTGTTCGGTCTCCTCGTCGGGAAAATCCTCGACGCGGATGACGAGTGGACCGAGATGGCGCTTGAATTCCTCGGGGATGGCGGCGAGGGCGCGCTGGCCGAGCGCCTCTATATCGCCGAGTGACGGCGCGCGACGGGCGCTCACAGCCCGATTGCGGCTTGACCGGCGCACCGCCGCGGCGCACTTGCTGGAGGGCGGCGAGACGGGAGGGACGGATGGTCGAAAAACTGGTCGGCGCGGCACGTCATGCGGCGCTCGCGACACTCCACGGCTGGAGTGAGGTCGACGACCGCGACGCGATCCGCAAGAGCTACCATTTCAGCGATTTCTCCGAGGCCTGGAGTTTCCTCAGCCGCGTCGCGCTGATCGCCGAGAAGATGGATCACCACCCCGAAATCTTCAATGTCTACAATCAGGTGATGATCATCCTGGCGACCCACGATGTCGATGGGCTGAGCGACAAGGACATCGCCGAAGCCCGCGCGATCGACGCTGTCGCCCCGGAGCGCGACACCAAACCGCCGACGCCTTGATGTACCCGCCCGGCGGAGCCGGGCGGGTAAGCTCCGGCTAAAAGACTAGTAGCTGTCGGTACGCATACGGGTATAGCTGCTGCCGGTCTCCGGATCGCGGACCGTCCGTGAGCGGCTGACCGTGCCGTCGCTGCTGATCAGCTTGCGCTTCGTCACCAAGTCACCGCGGTGATTGACGAAACGCTTGGTGATGTGCATCCCGTTCTCGGATTGGCGGATGGTCGTGTGCGTCGGTCCCACCGGCTCGGCAAAGCCCGCGCCCGACATCAGAACCAAAGCCGCCGAAGCAACAATCAAATGGCGCAGCATGTTCCTTCTCCTGCGTTGACGATTGATGTGGGTTAACCCGCAGCGGCCGATGCGGGTTCCCCGACCAATATCAGCGGTTGAAGCAGGACCGGGTGGACTTGACGACCGCGTTCAGCCGCTCCCGCTCGCCTTGCACCGAACATCGGGGCCGCTATCTGAGCAACGCCAGAAGCCTCGGCCGCGAATGCCGGGGCGGCGATATGGCAAAGCCGCTCGCCTATCGGACCGCTGGCTACCGCGGCGGCATCCTGAGCGCACCGTCGAGCCGGATGACTTCGCCGTTCAGCATGCGGTTGCGGCAGATGTGCAGCGCCAGCGCCGCGTATTCCTCAGGCCGGCCGAGGCGCTGCGGGAACGGGACACCGGCGGCGAGGCTGTCCTGTGCCGCTTGCGGCAAGCCCGACAGCATCGGCGTTGCGAACACACCCGGGGCGATCGCCACGACCCGCACGCCATGGCGTGCCAACTCGCGCGCCGCTGGCAAGGTCAGCCCGACGATGCCGCCCTTCGAGGCGCTGTAAGCGGCCTGGCCGATCTGCCCATCGTAGGCGGCGACCGACGCGGTGAGGATAATGACACCCCGCTCGCCGTCGTCGAGCGGGTCGAGAACCGACATCTCCGCGGCGGCGACGCGCAGCAGGTTGAAGCTGCCGATCAGGTTGACCTCGACCACCTGTTTGAACTGCGCGAGCGGCATCGGCTTGCCGTCGCGCTCGACGATGCGCGCCGCACGGCCGATGCCGGCGCAGTTGACGACGATGCGCGCAGGCCCGTGCCGCGCGCGGGCCGCCGCCACGGCACGTTCGGTCGAGGCGGCATCGGTGACGTCGCAGGCGAGGCCGACGCCGCCGAGTTCGTTGGCGGCGGCCTCGGCAGCAGCCGCATTGACATCGAGCAGCGCGACCTTGGTGCCGGCGCCGGCGAGCGCCGCCGCGGTCGCCCGGCCCAGCCCGGAGGCGCCGCCGCTGATCAGCGCGGCATGGCCGGCGAGCTCCACGACCAGCCTCGGCGCGCTACCAGTGGATCGGCAGCTGATAGACCAGCAGCACCGACTGCTCGCCCGGATTGAGCTTGGTCAGCCCGGCATTGGAGATGTGGTGCACCGCGACCCCGAGCCGCGACTGGTCCTCGAACTTGTAATCGAATTCGGCACCGGTGCGGAATTCGAACCATGACCCAAGCTTGGTGCCGTTGCCGCGTTGGTAGAAGCCGACCGCCCCGTTCGGCGTGATCACAAAGCTCGGCCCGATGTTGATATCGAAGCCAAAGCCGCCGAAGACATACGACCCGCCGGTGGTGGTGACATCGGCGCCGAGGAACGGCGAGAACACCGGCAGCCAGATATCTCCGAAGTGATACTCGGCGCGAAAATCGCCCTGTATGCCGGAATCGCGGCGACGGTTTGGCGTCACATCAAAGCCGCCGACGCCGAGTTCGAGCCGCGGCGGGCCGCCGGGCGAGCCGATCGAAAAGCCGGTGTCAGGCGAGCCGATGGTCATTTGCGCCGCCGCCGGTCGGTCAGCGAGCGCAACGACGATAACCGCGGCAACGGCAAACAGCGGCTTGGCAAGCACCGGCATACGCACAAGCGATTCCCCTCGGCAAGGCAAATGCATATTAGGCGCGATCATCGCTGCGGCAAGCGAAACCGCAGCGCGAGCGGCGCCGGCGCTAGCGCTGCTTGAGGCGCTCGGTCGCCAGCACCAGTTGTTCGCGGGTCCCCGGCTCCATCGCCGAATGTCCGGCGTCGGGCACGACGATGTACTCCGCTTCGGGCCAAGCCCGTGCCAGCTCGTCGGCGCTGCGAATCGGGCAAACCATATCGTAGCGGCCTTGCACGATCACCGCCGGGAGCTGGCGGATGCGGTCGATGCGGGCGATCAGATCGTCGGCGCCGGCGAACAGATAGTGGGTGAAAAAATGCGCTTCGATCCGGGCCAGTCCGAGGGCCAGCCGATCTTCCCCGAAAGCGGCGACGGTCTCCGGGTTTGGCAGCAGCGTCGAGCACGCGCCTTCGTAGAGGCTCCAGGCGCGCGCCGCCGCCATATGGACGCGCGGGTCGGGGTCCATCAGCCGCCGGTAATAGGCGGACAGAAGGTCGTTGCGTTCGCTCTCCGGAATGATTGCGGCAAATGCCCGCCACGCCTCGGGGAAGACGGTGCCGATGCCGTAGAGGAACCAGTCGATCTCGGCGGCCCGCGCGAGAAAAATGCCACGCAGGACAAGACCGAAGCAGCGCTCGGGGTGGGCCTCGGCGTAAAGCAGCGCCAGCGTGGAACCCCACGACCCCCCGAA
>JAFAWI010000514.1 GCA_019241915.1 Alphaproteobacteria bacterium | reverse complement strand
GCGCCGTCAAGCACCTCGCGATCCACGACGCGGGTCCGTACCTGCGCCTGATGCGTCGCGTCCAAATCGCCGGCGACAAACCCTACGAGTGACGGAGTGTGCGCCCCCATGCGCCGGGAAACGCGATGACCGACAAGCCCGCCCTCTATCGCGACCTGGCACGCCAGCTGGAGGCGCTGATCGCCGGCGAACCCGACCGCATCGCCAACGCCGCCAACCTGGCGGCGCTCGTCTATCACGGCCTCCCCGACCTCAACTGGGCCGGGTTCTATTTCGCGCAGGACGGTGAGCTGGTGTTGGGCCCGTTCCAGGGCCGGCCCGCCTGCGTCCGCATCGCGTGGGGCGCCGGCGTTTGCGGCGCGGCCGCAGCGCGCGGAACAAGCGTGCTGGTGCCTGATGTGCACATTTTCGCCGGCCACATCGCCTGCGACCCGGCCTCGCGTTCCGAACTGGTGGTGCCGCTGATCGAAGCGGGCCGCGTTGCCGGCGTGCTCGACCTCGACAGTCCGCTGCTCGCCCGCTTCGACGCCGACGACGAGGCCGGCTGCGCGGCGCTGGTGCGCCTGTTTGTCGAGCACCACGCCCGCTATTCGGCGGCGCTTTCCTCGTAGCGTCCCTGGCCGCGCCAGCGCGCGGCCAGCGGCAGCCCGTACCACAACGCCGCGAGCAGCAGCGCCGCCGCGCCGGCGCAGGCGATTCCGGTCGACGCCCCGGCGATTTTGGCGATCACGACATAGGCGTCGCCAGACAAACCGCACGCCAGCGGCACGGTCGCCCACGTAATGAAGCCGCTGCCGATCCGGTACATGTCGGGGGAATCCTCGCCGGCAAAGACAATGCGGTGGTAGGCGGCCGGGGCCATCAGCAGCACGATCGACAGCGCAACGAAACCGAGGCTGGCCGCATGGACGGCCTGCGAGAGGCCGGGCAGCTTTTCGAAGCCATCGGTCAACACGATCGCCAACTGAAAACCGAGCAGCGCCTGCGCCCCTGGCAGGATCACGCGGCCCTCGGTCAAAGCCTGGTCGATCTTCTGCGAAAGCGGCGTCTGCTCGCGCCGGTGGCGTTGCCGCATGGTCTCGCTCCTTTCCTTGGCGCCGTGCGTTCGCTTTCGCAGCTCGGGCATCGCGTACCAGAACGCCAGCGCCAGCACCGCCGCCACGGCGCCGGCGCCGAGGGCGCCCGGCGTGCCGGCGATCCGCTCGGTGGCGATAAAGACGTCCACCCCGAGCCCGAGCGAGAACGGCAGCAGCGCGAGCCCGCCGTACAGCGTCGCCAGCGCATGAAATCCGCCGCTGTCGTCACCCGCCTCGACAAGCCGGTGATAGGGCCCCGGCGCGATCAGCAGCGCGACCGTGCACAACATCAGCCCCAGCCCGGCAGCGTCGAGCAGCTGCGTATGCGGCGGCAGCCGGTCGAACCCGTCCTCAAACGCCGCGCGCAACTGAAAGCCAAGCAGGATCTGTGCGCCGAGGATCAGCATCCGGCATTCGTCGAGCGCGAACTTGACCTTCTCGGTGAGCTTCATTCTGCATCGCCTGCGCGGCCGTCACAAAACTGTAAACAACGGCGCGGCCCGCTTATCGTCGCAACCCCCGCTATCGTCGCATACAACGCGAATTGCCGGCTCCATTGCGAGGCCGCTAAAATCGGCGCGGTTTTGAGCGGTAGCGCCGGCGACAATGGCAAATGCCGCCGCAGGCATCGTTCGTAACCGCAAATCTGCCCGGGAACTGCGGGGAAGGAGACCAAGATGGGCGCGATGATCGAATTCACCCGTCCGGACGGCGACAGGACCAAAGGCTATCTCGCGCGCGCCGGCGAGGGTCGTCCCGGCATCGTCGTTATCCAGGAATGGTGGGGACTCAACGACCAGATTTGCGGCGTCGCCGACCGTTTCGCGCGCGCCGGCTATAACGCACTGGCGCCCGACCTCTACAAGGGCCGGCTGACGTCTCTGCCCGATGAGGCCAACCACCTGATGTCGAACCTCGATTTTGCCGACGCGACGCACCAGGACCTGCGCGGCGCGGCGCAGCATCTCAAAAGCGAGGGCGGCACCGCGGCAGCCAAGCTCGCGGTGATGGGGTTCTGCATGGGCGGCGCGTTGACGATCGCCGCCTGCGT
>JAFAWI010000472.1 GCA_019241915.1 Alphaproteobacteria bacterium | reverse complement strand
CGAGCGGCGGGCGGCGCCGCTCGTAACGATCGGCTGGCCCTGCCTGTGGCGCGTGTTTCTGCCGGCGGCGGCGATCGCCTGCGCGGTGATGCTGGTGTTCTGGCCGTGGGCGCAAAGCGACCCGCTGCACCACCCGCTTGCCGCGCTTGCGGTGTTCTCCAAGGAAGTGTTCTGGACCAAGGTCCTGTTCGACGGTCGCCTGCTGTCGGCTTACGACCTGCCGTGGCAATACCTGCCGGTATTTATCTCGCTCGCCCTGCCGGAGCTGGTGCTGGCGCTGCTGGTCGCCGCCCCGCTCGTGGCCCTGCTGCGCCTGGCCCGGCGCGAAAACTGGCGGGCCGAGCAGGTGCTGCCGTTGTTCCTGCTGGGTTTCGCGATCGTTTTCCCGGTGGCCTATGCGATCGCGGTAAAGGCGGTGCTGTTCAATGGGATGCGGCATTTTATCTTTGTGCTGCCGCCAATCGCCGTGACCGCCGCGCTCGTCGCGGACCTCGCGCTCCGCCGTCTCGGCTCGTTCGACTACCGCAAGCCGGTTTATGCCGCGCTCGGGACTTACGGCCTCGCTCATTTGTCGATCATGGTGATGCTGCACCCCGACCAGTACGTCTATTACAACGGCTTTGTCGGCGGCGTGGCCGGAGCCGAAAACCGGTTCAAGCTCGATTACTGGGCAAATTCGTTCGCCGAGGCGGTTCGCGGTCTTGAAAACGAGCTGCGGCGCGAATATGGCGCGGATTTCGAGGAGCGCGAGTTTACTGTCGCGGTCGAAGGACCCGTCGTCTCGGCCCGCTACTATTTTCCGCCCAATTTCCGCTCGGTCGCCGACCCGCAGGATGCCGAATTCGTCATCGGCTTTACCCTGGAGGATGCCGACAAGGCCACAACCGACGAACCGATTTATAAAGTCGCACGCATGGGCGCGCTGCTCTCGGTCGTGGTCGACCATCGCGAGGCGCTGGCCGAGGCGCGCATCGCCAAGCGCCTGCTTGCAGGGGCGGTGTCGCGCCGTCTGCCGCTGTCCTCGCTCCACTGACGGGCGGAATAGCACGATCGCCGGCGGCGTTGTGGGCGGCCGGCGGCGTCGGAGAGAGCGCCTGGAACAGGTCGAATACGAGCGGTTGCGCCAGACCGAAGATCGGTTGTGGTGGTTCGCCGCGGTCCACGCCAATGTCCTGCGGTTGTATCGGCGGCTGGCGCCCGACGGCCGGCTGCTCGACGCCGGTTGCGGCACCGGCGGACTGTTGGCGCGGCTGGCGCGCGAACATCCCGACAGCGCGGCGGTCGGCCTCGACGCCAGTGAGACCGCCTGCCGCTGGGCAATGGACAAGAGCGGCCGCCCGGTGTGTCGCGGTTCGGTCGATACCCTGCCGTTTGACGATGGCGCCTTTGCCGCCATCGTCAGCGTCGATGTGCTGTGCCACCGCGGCGTGGACGAGCGGCGTGCGCTCGAACAGTTCCAGCGCTGCCTGACTGCCGGCGGCATCCTGATCGTCAACCTGCCCGCCTATCGCTGGCTGATGTCGCGGCACGACGCGGCGGTCTACAATGCGCGCCGCTATACCCGCCGGCAGGTGCTGCGGCTGCTGCGCGCCGCCGGCTTGCAGCCCGTCTTCGCCAGCTATTGGAACATGCTGTTGTTTCCGGCCATGGTCGTAACCCGAAAGCTGCTGCCCGGCGGCGGCAGCGACGTGCGCCGCCAGCCGGCGATGGTCGATGCGTTGTGCCGCGCCGCGACGGGGGTCGAGCGAGGCCTGTTCGCGGCGGGCCTGCGACTGCCGTTTGGCGGGTCGATATTGGCGGTCGCCGCAAAGGCGGAGGCGACAAATGACTGAACCGCAATCCAAAGCGCCCGCGCTGTCGATTGTCATCCCCGTCTACAACGGCGCCGACAGCATCGCCGAACTGGTCGAAGCGCTCGAGGCGCTGGACATCCCCGGCGGGCACGAGATCGTGCTGGTCAATGACGGGAGCCCCGACGACAGCCTCACCGTCTGCCGGGAATTGGTCGCCCGCGCGAGGGTGCCGATCATCCTCGTCGACCACGCACGCAATTACGGCGAGCACAACGCGGTGATGACCGGTCTGCGCCACACACGCGGTGCGCATGTCATCAACATGGACGACGACCTGCAAAACCCGCCCGAGGAGGTTGCCCGGCTGCTGGCGTATGCACAGCAGAGCGGCGCCGATGTCGTCTACACCTATTACGACGAAAAGCAGCATGCGCGCTGGCGCAACCTCGGCAGCGCCTTCACCAATTGGGTCGCGGGCTTTGTGCTCGACAAGCCGAAAGGGCTCTATCTGTCGAGCTTCCGCTGCATGAGCGCGTTTACCGTGCGCGAGATCACCCGCTATGACGGCCCCTTCCCTTACGTCGACGGCCTGATCCTGCAGGTGACGCAAAAGATCGACCGGCTGATGGTGCGCCATCTGCCGCGCGCGGTCGGCCGCAGCAATTATACGCTGCGCCGGCTGCTGCGGCTGTGGATGAGCATGTTTGTCAACTTCTCGGTGATGCCGCTGCGCATCAGCACGCTGACCGGGTTTGCCCTGAGCGTGATCGGCGGGCTCGGTGGACTCGGCGCGATCGTCGAGGCGCTGTTTTTCGCACCGCCGGCCGGATGGGCCTCGCTGTTTGTGGCGGTGCTGCTGCTGTCGGGAGTGCAGCTGATGATCCTCGGCATCGTCGGCGAGTATCTCGGCCGGTTGTACCTGACCGCCAACCGCAAGCCGCAGGCGGTGGTCCGCTCGGTGACGCAGGCGATGCCGACGCCCGCCGCCGAGCCCGCACCGCCGGTGCGGCTGCAGCGGCGGCGCGGCTAGAGCGTCGCAATGGCCGTCGCTGCGCGTCTGCTGCTTGCGCTGGCGCTGCTCGCCGGAGCGCCGCAGATCGGCGCCGCCGCGGATTTGCGCATCGCGCTCAACGAAGACCCCGACCTGCTCGATCCGGCGCAAGGCGGCAGCTTTGTCGGGCGCGAGGTCTTTGCCGCGATGTGCGACAAGCTGATCGACCTCGCGCCCGATATGCGCTTTGTCCCGCAGCTCGCGACCGAATGGAGCTGGGCGCCCGACAACACGGCGCTGACGCTCAAGCTGCGCGACGGCGTCGTGTTCCATGACGGCACCAGGCTCGATGCCGCGGCGGTAAAGACCAACCTCGACCGCTACCGCACCGCGCCGGAGAGCCGCCGCAAGGGCGAGGTGAAGCCGATCGCCAATGTCGCCGTGGTCGATCCGCTGACCGTGCGGATCGAGCTGACCCAACCCTACGCGCCGTTGCTGGCGGTGCTTGCCGACCGGGCGGGCATGATGATGTCGCCGACGGCGCTCGCCGCGCTCGGCGACAAGATCGCGACCGGGCCGGTTTGCGCCGGGCCCTACAGGTTCGTCGAGCGGGTGGCGCAGGAGCGCATCGTGCTCGAGCGCTTTGACAAATACTGGAACCCCGCGCCGTACACGATCGAGCGGGTGACCTATACGCCGGTGCCCGACACCACGGTGCGCCTCGCGGGCTTGCGCTCGGGCGGGTTCGACATCATCGACCGGCTGTCGGCGCACGATGTCGCCGCAGTCAAGGCGGACCCGGCGCTGCAATACGTCGACATCACCGCGCTCGGCTACAATCTGTTGTCGATCAACCTCAACAACGGCGCCGCGGCCGACAACCCGCTCGGCAAGGACAAACGCGTGCGCGAGGCGTTCGAGCTGTCGATCGACCGCAACATCCTCAATGACGTCGTGTTCGAGGGCCAGTTCGTGCCGTCAAACCAATTCGAGGCGCCGGGGTCGCGCTATTGGGATGCGGCGCATCCGGTGCCGGCGCGCGATGTCGCCGCGGCGAAAAAGCTGCTGGCCGACGCGGGTGTACCGCACCCCGCTTTCACGCTCACCTCGGGCAACAACACCACCGATCTGCAGGTGGCGCAGACGCTGCAGGCGATGGCGGCCGAAGCCGGGTTCGAGATGAAGATCCAGGCGACCGAAGCGGCAACCATGGTGCAGAACAACAGCGCCGGCAATTATCAGGCGGCGCTGGCGATCTGGAGCGGGCGCCCCGACCCCGACGGCAATATCGCGATCTGGATCGCCTGCGACGGTTTTCTCAACTGGGGCAAGTATTGCGATCCCCAGCTCGACAAGAACCTCGACGACGCCCGCCGGACGACCGAGGCCGCCGATCGGGCGAAGCTCTACGCCAACGCCGCCGATATCTATCTCGCGGCGCGGCCGGAGCTGGTGCTGTACCACTTCAAATGGCTGTGGGGCATCAGCCGCAAGGTCGGCGGCTTTGTCCCGAACCCGGACGGGCTGATCCGCCTTGCGGGAATGAAGATCGGCTCGTGACGATGCCGCGGCCCCAATCTAGGCGCCGGGGCCGCCCCTGACGCCGTCGCCGATCAGCACGAAACCGGCCCAGTAATTGGGGTGCGAGATCTCGACCGGCGCCTGCTGCGAGCTGCCGGCCGTGTCGATCACCTTGAGCTGCGCGGCGCGCAAGGCCTGCGCGGAATCCCGCGCGCCGCCCTGCGAGCCGAATGTGCCGATCATCAGCGGTACGGCGGCCCCGGTCACGATCGGCCAATGCGTCACCAACAGCCCATGTGCGCCGGCGCGGAAGAACGACCGCGCCAACCCGGAAAGGCTTTCGCCCACCGCGCCGCTGCCCGCCGTGTCGCAGGCCGACAGCGCCACCAGATCGGCGTTGAGCTTGAGCTGGTCGATATCGCCCGTCCGCAGAAACTCGGAATCGGCATTGGGCGCCCGCGGCGGCACCGAAACCGTGATCGCCGGCTCCGAGAAGCAGCGCAGACTGTCGGGCAAGAAGGCATGCGTCGCCAGCAGCACGATGTGGTACTGCCCGACATCGGATTGCGCGAGGCGCTGCTTGGTGAACTCCTCGCCGACCACCGCGGTGCCGCCGCCCATCTGCTGCGCGATCGTCGTTACCTGGGTGCGTGTCTCCGGCAGTTTTGGCAGCGCCGACAGCGCGGCGAGGTCGTCGCGGCAGCGGTCGGGCGGAAACGACGCCGCCAGTTGCGCCTGCGTCGCCGGCTGGAAGTCGCCGAAGCCGATAAACGAACGGCTGGCCGTCGAGGCGTTGCGCCCTTGGCGGATATTGACCAGGATGCGCGGCGACGGGACGTAGGTCAGCGCCGCCTGGCGCACCAGGAACGGCACCTTGCGGTAGTCGCCGTTGTCGTCCTTGGCATTGGCCTGGGTGACCAGGGCTTCGAGCGGGTAGCGCAACAGGTCGCCGTTGGCCGCAATGGTGATCCGGTCGACGCCCTGCAGCTGCTTTTCGGCCGGGCCGAACAGCGCCGAATACAGCTTGTAGGACACGCCGAAATCGGGGGTCGGGATGCCGGCCGGCTTGACGATCGTGGTGTCGCGCAGGCGGTTGATCATCTGCGCGATCTCGAGGCGTCGCATCGGGATCGGATAGGCGGTCGTGCCGCCCTGCCGGACAACAAACCCGAAGCTGCCTTCGTTGGCGACAAAGAACATGACAAACGCTTCGTTCGGCCCGAGCAGCGCCCGTACCTCGTCGAGGCCCGCCGGTTTTTCGACCGCCTTCAGATATTGCGGCGCGGCCGCCAGGATCGCCTGCTCCGCCTCGTTCTGCGCCTGCTTGGCTTGTTCGATCCGCTTGTCGACGGCGCCGATCCGATCGGCGCCGGCGTTGTCGGCGACCGCTCGGTCGCGCTCGCCCTGAAGCTGCTCGAAATCGCGCTTGCGGTCCTGGTAGGCCCGGATCGCGTCGGCGACCTTGGGGTCGCCGGCGACCAGGCGCGCCGTCGCCTGGGCGATCAGCGCTGCGGTCTGGCCGCTCTGGCCGAACTGCGCCGCCTGGAACATTTCCGGCGCCGGCGCATTGGTCGCCTGCAGCGTTTCGAGCCACGGCAGCACCAGTTCCGGCGGCACGCTGACATCGCCCTGATAGCTCGGCCTCGACAATATCTCGCCGGCCCGGCGGAAGCTGTCGCGCGCCTCGCTCATTTGCTTCGCGCGCGCCTGGTAGGCGCCCTGGCGCAGCAGGCTTTCGGCATCGGGATGGGTGCCCGGCACCACCGTCTCGAACACCTGCGTCGCCTGCGTGGTGATGCCGCTTGCCGCGACGAAGTTGCCGCCGATCGCCTGGTTGCTGGCGAGGAGGCGCAGCGACCGCGCACCGGTGCTGGAGACTGCGAGCCCGTTGGCCCGCAGCAGCTGTTCCGCGCGCTGCCCGAGCGCCACCGCCTCAGCGTTCTTGCCATTCTGCAGCAGCAGCGTCGCATGCAGCCGGATCGCTTCCGCGAGACCCGACAGCGCCGTCCGCTCCTGCGTCGCGCTCGCCGAATCGTCGCTCAGCACCGCCTCGAACGGCGACGGCGCCGCCTTGCGTGCCGGCGCTTGCGCCCGCGCCACCGCGTCGGGCACCAGCCGGGTAAACGATTGCTCCGCGACCTGCGACTGCGCCAGCGCGTCCTGCGCCTTGCCTTCATAGGCGCTGGTGACCGCGCGATAGTAGTTGAGCTGCGCCTGGACCAGCGCGTCGGGCCGCTTCCCGGCCAGCTGCTCGGCCCGCGTCAGCAGCCGGTCGGCTTCGGCCCCGTTGCCCTCATGCGCGACCTGCGCGGCGAGCTTCATCACCGTCAGCGCCAGCCCGGGATCGTTCGCGCCGAGGATCTTTTCCTGGATCGCCAAGGCCTCGCGGAACGAGCGCTCGGCATCGGCCGGATCATCGACATTGTTGTAGGCGTCGCCCAGCCGGGTCAGCTGGAAGTAGCGGCCTTCGTCGCCGCTCCCAAACGCGCCGCCGACGGTTCGCTCGGCGATGATGCGCTGCGCCTCGGAGCGCGGCGCCGCAACCGCGACCGCTTGGCCGGTGAGGCTCGCCAAGGCGCTCTGCAGCGCCGGCAGCGCCGGTCGCACCGCGTCGGCGCCGAACACATGTCCGCCGACGTCCGCGGCCAGCGCGACATGCGGCCAGCCGCCGATGCGTCGGGTGCAGGTCAGGATCTGCGCGCTGCCGCCGGCGAAGGTGGTCGAGCTCGGCGCGCCGCAGGCAAAGCGCTGCTCGACATAAGCCCGCCAGGTGCCCGAGGCGACGACCGAGCCGACGCCGCCGGTGCTGCCGGCGTCGCCCAGATCGAAAATGCGGCCACTCGGCTCCTCCCAATTACCGCAATAGAGCAGCGCGTCGCGCCGCGAGGAGACGCCGGTGCTGCCCGGCGCGGCGAGCTGATAGCGGCACGCTTCGCCGGCGTCGTTGTTGCCCACCGGCACCGCCGCGGCGGCCTGGCCTGCCTCGCCTTTCGACGTGCTGATAAAGGCTTCCGGCGGCGGCTTCTCGCAACCCGCAAGGGCCGCCGCGGCAAACAGCAGCGACGCGAGAAAACCTCGCCTCACTGGCACACCTTCTGCGCGAGATCGGGCGAGGTCCGGTACAGCTCGTCGCACAGCCGGTTCTCGTCGAAGATATTGGTCAGCGGCGCGTCGAGGTCGTCGGCGGCCGGCTGGGTCACGGTCACCTCGAAATTGGTGATCAGCTGCGGCTGGATCGGGGTCAGCGCCGGCAGCACCAGACATGACACCGAGCCGATTGCGCAGGTGTTGAAGCGGTAGTCGTTGCTCGGCATCGGGAACGCGGTGCCCAACTCGGCCGCCGTGGTCGTGGCATTGCCGGAGATGCTGCCGGTGAGGTCGGCGCGGCCGCCGCCAATCACCACCCCGAGCTGATTGACATTGACGCTGGCGCCGGTGATGGCGCCGGTGCCCGCGCTCAAGATCAGCGTCCCGGTCGGCAGCGACAATGCGGTAAAGCTCACCATGCCGCCGCTGAACGAACCCATGATGCCGCCGATCGCACCGACCTGATTGCCCAGCGTGAAGGTGTTGGTGCCGGTATTGGGCACCAGCTTCGATGCGTCGAGCCCGGTTGTGCCGACCACCAGATCGGGTCCGTTCACCAGAAGCGAGCCGGTCTGGATGAAGTCGCCCGCCGACGACAGCACGATGTTGCGCGACGAGCTCAGCGTCACCAGGCCGTTGACCGCGATCGGGCCGCTTGACGTCGCCATCGTATTGTCGCCGCCCGAGGCGATATTGGCGGCGATGTTGAGCCCCGGCGAGTGCAGCGTGACGCCGTTGCCGGCGGACAGGCCGGATTGCGCCGCCGCATCGCCGATCGCCGGCAGCCGACCGACGGTCAGCGCGGTGC
>JAFAWI010000099.1 GCA_019241915.1 Alphaproteobacteria bacterium | reverse complement strand
TCTCCGGCCAGGTGCTGTTCACCCTCGACGAAGCGTGGGTGTGGCGTGGCACGACGTATCTCGCGGGCGCGCTGATTTCGTTCGACCTCGACGCTGCCCGCGCCGCTCCCGACGCGATCGACCCGCAGATCGTCTATGCGCCCGCGCCGCGCGAAACGGTCGAGCACGTCGCGACGACCCGGTCGCGGCTGCTGGTTACGATCTACCGCAACGTCCAGGGCCGCGCGAGCTCGTATCGCTTTGCCGCCGGTGAATGGCAGCCGACGCCACTGCCGCTGCCGGACAATGCGGCGGTGTCGCTGGTCTCGACCGGCGACACCGACGAGCAGGCGTTTCTCGACGTCGCCGGCTACCTGCTGCCCAACACGCTGTATCTTGCGGATCTCGCGGCCGGCACCGCCGAGCCGGTCAAGGCGATGCCGGCACGGTTCGATGCGTCCGGCGCCGCCGTCGAGCAGTTTGACGCCACTTCGGCCGACGGGACCCGGATACCGTATTTCGTCGTCCGCCCGCGCGATCTTGCGATGGACGGCGGCGCACCGACCCTGCTCTACGGCTATGGCGGGTTTCAGGTGTCGATGACGCCGGCCTATTCGGGGGCCCTCGGCAAATTATGGGTCGAACCGGGCGGCGTTTGGGTGGTCGCCAATATCCGCGGCGGCGGCGAATTCGGTCCGGCCTGGCACCAGGCGGCGCTCAAAGGAGAGCGCCAGCGCGCGTTTGACGATTTCATCGCGGTCGCCGAAGACCTGATCCGCCGCAAGATCACCTCGGCGCGCCGGCTGGGCATCATGGGCGGCTCGAACGGCGGGCTGCTGATGGGCGCGATGCTGACCCAGCGGCCGGAGCTGTTCCGCGCCGTGGTCATCCAGGTGCCGCTTCTCGACATGCTGCGCTTCCACAAGCTGCTGGCCGGGGCGTCGTGGATGGCGGAATACGGCGATCCGGACAACCCCGATGACGCCGCGTTTCTGCGGCGCATCTCGCCGTACCACAACCTGCGCGAAGGCGCGGCCTACCCCGAGGTGTTTTTCCTCACCTCCACCAAGGACGACCGCGTCCATCCCGGCCACGCGCGCAAGATGGCCGCGAAGATGGAGGCGATGGGCCTGCCGTTCCTCTATTACGAGAACATCGACGGCGGCCATGCCGCGGCCGCCAACCTCACCGAGCGCGCCCGGCGGACCGCCCTCGAATTCGCCTACCTGTTCCGCAAGCTGGTGGATTGAAGATGCACCACCGGGCCCGGAGCGACACCACGGGATAGCCGCCGTTTGTTGGGCAATGGGAGGTTCCGTTGTGCCCAGCCTGACGACCTACATGGCGTTTGTCGCGGCGGTGTTGGCCATGCAGCTAGTGCCAGGCCCAGAGACGATGCTCGTGATCAGCCGCGGCATCGGCGAGGGGCAGCGGGTCTGCTTTTATACTGTTCTCGGCATGACGCTGATCGCCGGCATCATCCAGTTGCCTTTGCTGGTCTCAGGAGTCGCCGCGATCGTCGCCGCCTCACGGCTTGCGTTCGAGCTGTTACGGTGCGGCGGCGCCATTTATTTACTCTGGCTTGGTGCGCGGCTGATGCTGTCACGCGACGCCGCCGGTGTCGGGATTGGCCAGTCGGTTCAACATGAACGGTCCGCGGTCGAGGCAATGCGAGATGGATTGGCTGCCAACCTCGGCAATCCCAATCCCATCGTCTTCATGGTGGCGTTTCTGCCGCAATTCATCGACGGCGGCCGAGGCTCGGTTACGATGCAGCTTCTGGTCCTCGGCGCGACGCAGAAATTGACGGGTTTTCTCGTACTCGGTTCGACAGCCTTGATCTGCGGTGCCATGGGAGGCCTGCTCGCCCGCCGGCCAGGGTGGCTGATTTGGCAGCAGCGCATCGCCGGCTTGGCTCTGGTAGGGCTGGCGCTGCGTCTTTTGCTGGTGGGCGCCTTGCATGCATACTCGTTCCCCAACACCCGATAATCCTTTAGCCTTTTGTCAAGCGCAGCAGGCCAGCCCGCAAGGAGCCTCCCATGGCAATCAGCAAATTCACCACCGTCTATGCCGGTCACATCGACTTCCCCGATCACGGGCAGGACGCGACGCCGGCCAACGAGCGGCGCTTTACCAACGACCAGCTCGCCGGCGTCTTCGAGAAGTCGGAGGCGATCGCCCAGACGATGGATCGGCTCGGCTACGACATGATGTGGATGGCCGAGCACCACTTTCAGTACGAAGGCTACGAGTGCATCCCCAACATCCTGATGCTGGCGGTGCACCTGTGCCACGTCACCCGGAACATCAAGATCGGCTGCGGCTTCAACATCACGCCGATGTGGCACCCGCTGCGCCTTGCCGAGGATTTCGCGGTCGCCGACATCCTGACGAAGGGCCGCACGGTGTTCGGGGTCGGGCGCGGTTACCACACCCGCGAGGTCGAAACCTTTGGCGCGCCGATGATCGACGGCGAGGCCAATCGGGAGCTGTTCGAAGAACAGGTCGAAATCATCATGAAGGCCTTCAACAACGAGACCTTCTCGCACAAGGGAAAGCACTACACGCTGCCGCCCAACGTGCCCTACCGCGGCTACGACCTCAAGGAGTTGAGCCTGGTGCCGCGCCCGGTCAACATGCCGGTCGAATGCTGGCAGCCGATCGTCAGCGCCAATCCGCGCGGCCTCGACTTCATGGTCCGGCACAACATCAAGGGCGCGGTCGGCGGCGGCGCGGCGACGATGCAGGCCGGGCCGATCCAGGGATACATGGACGCCGCGCACCGCGCCGGCAAGAACTGGAAGCTCGGCGAGAACCTGACGATCGGCATCCATTTCATGGTCGGCAAGACCAAGGAAGCGGCGCTAAAAGCTCTGAAGCCGCTTTATGAAGAGCATGCCAAGATGTTTGCCCCGTTGGGTTTTGTCCCGGGGCTCACCCCGGCTCAGGTTGCGGCGGTGGCGCAACGCGGCGGGTGGGAGGCTGCCGGGGTGCCGCCCGTCGAACATTACGTCAACCTCGGCTCGTGGTTTGCCGGCTCGCCGCAGGACCTTGTCGAGCGCCTCAAGAAGATCGAAGAGGACTATCCGGGCATGGAGCTGATGAGCCTGTCGCCGCCGCTGACCACGCCGAAGGACCTCATGCTCGAGCAGTTCCAGATCGTGGCGGAGGAGGTCATGCCGCATTTCCGCAAGCCGGCGATGCGCGACGCCGCGAAATAACGTGCGAACGTAGCGAGCCGTCATAACCACGGGAGACACGGAGGGCGTAGCGGCGCCGATCCTACCTGCGGTGAGCTCCGTGTCTCTGTGGTGAACTGATCAGGTCGAGTCGCGCGCGTGCACCGCCATCGCGATCAAGGTGATTCCACCCCATAACAGGTCGATGCCGACCAGCAGGCCCAGCGCCCACGCCAAGGTGCCGGGGAGGCCGGCGATGATGATCGCCGCCAGCACCAGATCCATGACGCCGCCGAGCATCATCCACTCCCAGCGGCCGCTCAGCTCGCGCCGATGCTCGAGCGCCATGACGATGATCAGCACCCCGTCGAGCACAAAGAACGCGATCAGCACGTAGGTGAGGGTGGCGACCCCGGCGAGCGGGTTCGCCAGCAGCACGCCGCCGGCGAGCACCGCAATTGCCGCCGAGAACAGCGACCACCAGAAACCCGGCGCATTGCGCTGGTTGAACGTCGCGATCAGGCCGACGATGCCGCCGAGCAGAAACAGCCAGCCGAGCACAATCGCGGCGGCGATGCCGGCGAGCGGCGGGAGCGCGATCGCTGCGACGCCGAGAATGACGAGGACGACCCCTTCGATCAGAAACGCCCGCCAGTGATCGCGCACCGAGCGGCGAAAGGCGGTGTTGAGATCGGACTGGTCCAGCGACATCGGCCTGTCTCCTCGCTTCTCGGGGCGGAACCGCCTTGACCGCAAAAAGAATGCGGCCCTCCCAGATGTGGGGAGGACCGCATTCCTTTTGCAACCGCGCCGCTATGCGGCGGCGGTTTGTCTGCTAGACCGCGGGGACGTCCTAGAGCGCGGGGAGGTCGTCCCGGTGATGCCCGCCGATCTTGCCGGCGACTCCGGCGATGAACGCGCCGACCAAAAGCGCGAACGCGGTGAACAGCGAGAACTGCGCCGCCGCCTTGCGCGCCGCATCGGCCGCCTGACGGGCGCTGTTGATCGTATCGTCGACCCGCTTCTGCGCCTCGTCCTGGCTGACGCCGGTGCGCAGCGCCACCAGATGCGCCAGGTAGGTGCGATCGGCGGTCGAAATCTCCGCACCCGGCGCCACCGCTCGGGTCAGGATGCGCGTCGCCTCGGGCCGCGGATCGGGCGCCCCGGCGCCGGCATCGGTCCGGTCGCTGCGGAACAGCGTGTCGACGTAATAGGCGTTGGCGCCGCCGCCGGTGGCGTTACTCTGCGCGGCGCCTTGGCTCGCGCCGGCGGTGGCCCCGGCGGTGGCGCCGCCGGTCAGCATAGTCGCGGCGCCGGCCAGAAAGGCCGCGGTCGCCACCACGGCAACCGCCCAGGCCAGCACGCCCTGCGCGGTGTCGCGGAAATACACCTCGTCGGTATGCAGCCCGGTCCACCGCGTCCGCAAGCGGCCGGCGACATAGCCGCCAAAACCGGCCGATATCCATTGCACGACGATGAACCAGATCGCGGTCATCACCGTGAAGGTGGTCAAGGTGACGCCGGCGCTCGGCCACGGCGACACCGACGACAGGCCAAATCCGGCGCCCAGCGCCAGCAGGATCAGCTCGATCGCGCCAATGACAAACGCGCCGCCGAGGACGGCGCCCCAGGAGACGCCCGAGACAAAACCGGCGGGCGACCCGCCGCTTCGCCCGGTCGTAGCGGCCGGGACTTCAACGACAACCGTGTCCATACCCGCCTCCTACCGCCAGACGAGCGCAAGCAGCAGGATGACCGGAATCGGAACGCCCAACAGCCAAAGCAGAATACCGCGGCCCATGGTTTGTCTCCCGTGAAAGAAATCTGCACAGAAAACAACCACGGTCGCCGCACGTTCCAAACGCGTCCGTTGCGAACGCGGCACGCCAATTCGTGTGTTGCGGTCGCCGCGCGACACCCGGCGGGGGGCGCGGCGCCGGGATCAGGCTTGCGTCGCCTGGTAGCGTGAATTGCGCAGCACGCGGCCGGGCAGGTTGCCGGTGTGCCGGCCTTCCTTCATCAGCATCTGGCCGTTGACAAAGGTGCAGTAGATGCCCGCCGCCGGCTCCTTGAAGCGCCAGCCGCCGGCCGGGAAGTCGTGCACGATGAACTCGGGCAGCGGCTTGACCGTGTCGGGGTCGAACACGGTGATGTCGGCCTTCATCCCCGGCCGCAGCAGCCCGCGGTCATAGAGGCCGAAGGTCGAGGCGCTGTCGAACGTCAGCCGGCGCACCGCGTTCTCGAGGGTCATCACCTGCTTCTCGCGCACCCACTCGCCCAAGAGCCGCGTCGAGAAGCCGTAGCCGCCGTGGTACTGCACATGCGCGCCGCCGTCGCTGAGGCCGATCAGGGCGTTCGGATAATTGAGGATCGCCTTCATCGCCTCGATGTCGATGTTGTTTTCGGCCTGCATAAAGGTCGTCTGCAGCTTTTCCTCGACGACGAGGTCGAGGAACGAGTCGATGATGCGCTTGCCTTCCTTCTCGGCGATCTGCTTGAGCGTCTTGCCCTTCATCCAGGCGTTCTTGTCGAGTTTTGGCTCCTCGACCCAGATGTAGTTGTACCATTCGCGCGAGATCGTGTTGCCGGGGATCTCGACCTTCCACTCGACCAT
>JAFAWI010000464.1 GCA_019241915.1 Alphaproteobacteria bacterium | reverse complement strand
GTCTCGGCGGTCGTCGTCGAATAATGGACTTGAAGCGCGGTGCTGGAGGTCCCGGCGGCGATGTTACCGGTGATACCGGTGGCGCTGATCGCGCCTGTCGTCGCGCCGGTCATCGGCAGCGATGCGAGCAGGTTCTCCGAGAACCCGTCGGCCGCCGCCGCATTGGCGATCGTCAGCGCCGTCGTACCCGGGTCGTTGACATGGACGATGGCATTGACCGCCGACACCGACGGCGCGGCAAGCCGATAAACGTTGCCCTTGACCGCAATGCCTTGGCTCGGCAGCGCCACCAACTGGCTGTTGAGGTCCGAGGTGAAGTTGATGTTCGCGGTGCCGGTCTTGGCGCCAGCGCTGCTGGTATCGACGCCGACCGAGACGGCGATGGCGTTGTCATGCCCCGGCGCCAGCCCCGCAAACGAGCCGGTCACGGTCGCACTGCCGGTGATCGGCCCGGCCGTCGCATCGAGCGCCGCCCCGGTCGCCGGTGCCTTGTTGGCGATGTCGAGCAGTTTGCTTGCGGCGCTGCCGACGTGCTGGTTCGGCAGCACCACCGGCAACGTCGTTTGGATCGAGGGCGCCGCAAGCGGGTAGACAAAATCGACGACGGTCAGCGTCTCGAGGGGCAGCGCCGCGTTGTAGCCGCTCGGGTTCGAATCGTACGGGACAAAGGTCAGCGTCTCGGTCTGCTCGCCGGCCGAATTGGTGTTGACCGCGAGGCCGACTGTATCCTGGAACTGGCCGGGCGCGAGGTTGGAGTAGCCGCCGAGCGTGGTGGTATACCCGGCGCTGCCGGTGGTGATCGCGACCGTTCCCGACAGCGCGTCGCTGAGCGCGGCCGCGTTGTTGATCGTCGCCAGCTCCAGCGGCGTTATCGACGCGCCCTGCGCGACCTTGCCGAGGTCGAGCGTCCAGCTTGTGCCGTTCTGCGTCAGCGTGCCGTTGCCGGAAACCAGCTGAAGCCCGAATTGCGCCGCCGGACCTTTGGTTGCGGTGTCGTTGACGATCTCGGTCTGCGCCGTCGCGGCGGTAACGGTGACCGCGCTGGTGGCGCTGATCGCCACTTCGAGCGCCGCATCGGGCACATTGCCGATATTGCCGGTCAATGTGACCGCAAAGGCCGCCGTCTTGGCGCCATCGTTGAACGTGACGTTGCCGGTCGGTAGCGTGCCGCCGAAAGCGCTCGGGCCGACAAAGCCGGGGCCGGGATCGACCACCTTCCAGTTCACGGTCAGCTGACCGCTGCTGTTGGTGCGGTAGGCGAGGAAATCGACGACCGTGCTCCCCGATTTGCTTTCGGTGACAGACGCCTGATTCATCGCATTCAGCAAGGGGCCGACCGCCACGGTCGTGGCCGGCGCAAAGTTGGTGGCGGCGTCCTTCGCGTGTGGGTCGAAGAAACCGGCGGCCTGCTGATCGGCGGCGCTGGTGATGAAAGCGGGGTTGCCGCTTTCGGCAAAATCGAGGATCGCATCCTGCAGCAGTGTCGGGTCGGTGATCCCTGCCTGCTGCGCCAGCTTGGTCGCCTCGGCGATTACCGCGGCCGGCAGATCACCGACGGTCAGCGGCACGCCCGGAAAATTTTCGAGGTTGAAGAAGCTGGGTCCTTCATCCGGCAGGCCGGGACCCTGCGGCGGGGTATCGAACAGCGCCGCCATCGGGCTGGTGATCCGCCACGAATCGGCAAAGCTGCCGGGGCCATAGAGCACGCTGCCGGTGAGTATCGACGGCAACGGCGTCCCATTGGCGTAGGTCAGGTCGACCGCGCCTCCGGGGGCGTTTTGCCCAAGCAGGCCGATAATGCTGTTGGGCGCGACATTGGGGCCAAGGCCGACATTGAAGTTGAGGCAGAGGCCGGCATTGGTGACGTAAAGCGTTTCGCCGCCGGTGTAATCGAGCTTGTAGGTGCTGGCGTTGACAAAAGTCAGCAGCGCGCCGTCGAGCTGCATCGTCGGGTGCGCGGCACCGAGGCTGACGCCGGCGCCATCGACCTGGACGTAGTTCGCGCCGCTGCGGCTGA
>JAFAWI010000454.1 GCA_019241915.1 Alphaproteobacteria bacterium | reverse complement strand
GCATCTCACCGCGGTTGAGCGAAAACGCATGCACGGCGACAACCGCCTCGTTCGCCTTGGGCGCCGGCTCCGCCACCTCGCGCACCGCGACCGGCGCCGCCCCGCCCGGGGTATTGACGACAGCGAGCATGCCGGCTTGCTCTCCTTAAAACCCCTCTCCCGCTTGCGGGAGAGGGGCAAGCAATGTCAGTTCAGTCGCAGGTCGGTGATGTGCTTCGGGTCGGGCTTGAGTTCGCCGCGTTCGACGCGCAGCACGATGTCGGTGAGGATCGCATTGGTCGGCGCCTCGATGCCGACTTCCTTGCCCTTCTGCACGACAAAGCCGTTGAGGAAATTGATCTCGGTGCGGCGCCCCTTGACCATGTCCTGGCCCATCGACGGACGGTGCTCGCCGCCGCCGGGCTTGTTGGCCTCGGCCAGGCGGTGCTCGTCGATCTGGCGCTGCGCGTCGGCGTCGCCCTCGCCCGAGCGGGCGATCAGCTCCGGGTCCATGTGGCTGACCTCGTCGAACGTGTAGCCGAGCGCCTGGCCGACGCGGATCGCCTCGCTGCCGAGGCGGTTGGAGAAGTGGCGGATGGCGTCGTTCTTGACCATGTCGCGGGTGATCATCCCGGTGCAGGCGCTGAGGCCGTTGCCCATCACGTTGGTGACCAGCTTCGACCACCGCTCGCCCCACAGGTTCTCGGTGACCATCGCGCTGTCGGCGTTGGCGAGCAGGTCGCGCACCTCCTTGGCGCGGTCGGTATGCCGGCCGTGGACCTCGCCGGCGCGGAACACGGTGTGCCTGTCGCCCGATTTGCCGGCGGCGCGCGCGATGAGGCCCGGCTCGTTGAGCCCGACGGTGATCGAGCTGGCGATCGAACCCAGCGTCTTGCCCCAACCGACGATGCCGGCGATCGTCTCCTCGTTCATGCAGTTCTGCAGCGAGACGAAATAGCCGTCATCGGCGACGTACTGCTTGATCATCGCGGTCGCCCAGGCGGTGTCGTAGCTCTTGGTGCAGATAAAGGCGATGTCGAACGGCTTTTCCTTGGAGAGCTGCTGCAGCTCGGTGACGTGCAGCGCGCGCACCGGCACGGTGAACGGTTCGACATCGCGCAGATGCGTGATGGTCAGCCCGTCCTTTTTCATCTTCTCGACATGCTCGGGCCAGAAGTCGATAAAGGTCACGTCCTCGCCGGCCTTGACCATGTGAGCCCCGGCATAGCCGCCGACCGCGCCGGTACAGACGATCGCGATCTTCTTCTTGGCCATGGCACTTCCTCCATAAGGGTTGGGCACGGTTCAAGCGCGGCGCGTGCCGTCGAGCGATCCTAGTACGAGCCGCCGCGGCGGGGGAAGGCCGGCGGCGACAACGCATGGCGCAGAGGTGTGGCGCCGCTAGCCTCCGCGCTTTGCTCGGTTAGTGGGCCGGCGCCGGGGCGTTGCGCGGCGGCGCGCCGTGGATTTGCGCGGGCGCCGCTTCGGCGGGGTGCTGCGCCGGCGCCAATCGGCGAAGAGCGCCACCGGCAGCAGCGCGATGCCGGCCGCCATCGCGGCGCTGGCCGCGCGCGCGTATTGCGGCAGCGGCAGCGACACCACCGCGAGGCCGAACACCATGCCGGCGCCGAACAGCAGGAGCGCCCATTTGCTGTACCGCATGCGGCGCCTGACATAGCACGCGCGCGCCGCTGGCGGTTGTCAGCGGTGCGGGACTTGCACAGTTATCGCCTATGCGCAGTGCGGGCTCCGTTCAGCACAGCGGCGAGCCGGCGGCCGGTGAGGCACCGGGTCCGCGCCCCAACCGGCTGGCGATTACCGCATCGATCATGCTGGCGACGTTTATGCAGGGCGTCGACACGACGATCGCCAATGTGGCGCTGCCGCATATGCAGGGCAGCTTCTCGTGCTCGCAGGACCAGATCGCCTGGGTCGTGACGTCGTACATCGTCGCCGCGGCGATCATGACGCCGCTGACCGGCTGGCTCGCCGGCAGGCTTGGCATCAAATACGTGTTCCTCGTTTCGGTGATCGGCTTCACGATCACTTCGGCGCTGTGCGGCGCGGCCACCAGCCTGGTGCAGCTCGTCGTGTACCGCCTGTTGCAGGGGGTTTGCGGCGCGGCGCTGGTGCCGCTGTCGCAATCGGTGCTGCTGCACGTCAACCCGCCCGAACGCCATGCCAAAGCGATGGCGGTGTGGGGCATGGGGGTGATCCTCGGGCCGATCATCGGCCCGGCGCTCGGCGGCTGGCTGACCGACGATTACAGCTGGCGCTGGGTGTTCTACATCAACCTGCCGCCGGGCCTGCTCGCCGCCGCGGGCATCATGATCTTCATCCACGACACGCGCCCGGCGCAGCGCGACGCCTTCGACTGGTTCGGCTTTGCCACGCTGAGCCTGGCGATCGGCGCGCTGCAGATGCTGCTCGACCGCGGCGAGTTGAAGGACTGGTTCGGCTCGCGCGAAATCTGGGTCGAGGCGATCGTCGGCGCGCTCTGCCTCTATCTGTTTGTCGTCCATACCGCGACCGCCGGCGAGCGCTCGTTCCTCAACCGCGCGCTGCTGCGCGATTCCAACTGCGTCGGCGGCACCGTGCTGATGTTTTTGATCGGCATCCCGCTTTACGGATCGATGACCCTGCTGCCGACGATGATGCAGGCGCTGATGAACTACCCGGTGATCACCGCCGGGTTTGTCACCGCACCGCGCGGCATCGGCACGATGATCGCGATGGTGCTGGTCGCCCGCATCATCGGCAAGGTCGACACCCGCTTTCTCATCTTCGGCGGGCTGGCGCTGACCGCGGTCGCGCTGTGGCAGATGACCGGCTTTTCGCTGCAGATGGGGATGTGGCCCTATATCACGACCGGGGTGCTGCAGGGGTTTGGCCTCGGCTTTGTGTTCACGCCGCTCTCGGTCGTCACCTTCTCGACCTTGCCGCGCAGCGTGCTGACCCAGGGCACCGCGATCTTCAGCCTGATGCGCAACATCGGCGGCAGCGTCGGCATCTCGATTGTCGAGGCGCTGTTGGCCGAGAACACGCAGGTCGTCCACTCGCAACTTGCCGAACACGTGCGGCCCGACAACCCGCTGGCGCAGGGGCCGCTGCTCGCAGCGCCGTACAGCCTGACCAATGTGCACGGCATCGCCGCGCTCAACGCCGAGATCACCCGGCAGGCGCAGATGATCGCCTATATCGACGATTTCCACCTGATGGTGGTCATCGTCGTCGCTGCGCTGCCGTTCCTCCTGCTGTTGCGCCGGCCGCGCCGCGCCGCGGAGGCGCCGGCGGTGGCGCTGGAGTGACGTCGCTGTTGCGTGACCGGGCGGGCTACGCGAGCCCGCGCACCGCCGCGATATAAATGAAGCCGCCGATCAGCGCCGCAACCGCCGCGAGCAGCCCGACGATCAGCCAGTACGCGCCGGGCGCGGCCGCACGCGCGACGCGCTCCTGCATCAACTCGCCGTACCCGAACCAGCCGAGCGGGTTGAGCGGCACCTCGCCGCTGATCAGTGCCGGCGGGATTCGCATCAGCACCAACAGCTCGGCCGCGATCAGCACGCCGAGCAGCACCCAGAACTGCATGACCGACCTCCCTCGCGAAACACTCTCCCTGCGAGATGGGGTCGGCCGCCGCCGCGACGGCGGCAAATCGTGGTTAATCCGGCTGCGCCCGCTGCGGCGCAGGGGTGCCGGGCCGGCAGGCAGGCTACGCCAGCAGGGTCCAGATGCCGAGTGCGATGGACAGCACCACGGCCCCCCAGCGCAGGGTCTTGAGCGACACCCACCGGGCCAGCTGGCGGCCCAACAGCACCGCCGGCAGATTGGCCACCAGCATCGCCAGCACGGTGCCGGCGACGACCGGCAGGAGCACGCCGAAACGGGCGGCGAGCGCCGCGGTGGCGACCTCGGTCTTGTCGCCGAGCTCGGCGATAAAAAACGCGCACACCGTGGCGCCGAACACGCCGAAGCGGCTGGCCGGCACACGTTCGTCTTCGGCCTTTTCCGGGATGATCGCCCAGATCGCGACGGCAAAAAACGACGCCGCAATAATCCATTTGAGCCACGGACCGCTGAGCTTGACCCCGACGAAATAGCCGAGCGCCGCCGAGGCCAGATGGTTGATCAGCACGGCGACAAAAATGCCGGCGAGGATCGGCAGCGGACGGTGGAAGCGGCTCGCCAGCATCAGCGCGAGAAATTGCGTCTTGTCGCCGAGCTCGGCGACGGCGACGAGCCCGAACGAGACCAGGAACGCTTCCATTGTCGCCGCCGGTCATAACCCAACGACCGGCCGCTGGGAATGACCCGCGAGGTCAGCGCGGCATTGACGCCTGCGCGGCGAGCGCCAGGTCGAAGAGCGGCAGCAAGGTCGGGAATGTCGGATAAGTACCGGCGACGATGTCGGCGCGGGTGACCCAGGCGCAATCCGCGGCGTCGTCGGCCGCAACCCCTTCGCCCGATTGCCAGATCCCGCGCACCGCAATCAGCGTGTAGTGAAACTGGATGCGGCCGTCGTCGTCGCGGCTGATCGCGTCGTGGATGTCGAGCCATCCGGCGGCCTTGGCGACGATCCCGGTCTCCTCTTTGAGTTCGCGCATCGCACCCGCGGCGACGGTCTCGCCCAATTCCAGAACGCCGCCCGGGAAACCCCAGCGCCCGGCATTCGGCTGCTGCTTGCGCTGCACGATCAGCACCGCCTCTTGCTGGCCCAGCGGCCGCAGCACCACCGCGAGCACCGCGACGATCGGCCGCTCCGGATAGCGCCGCGCCGCACGCCGCGCGTCGAGGTCGGCGGTAGTGGGTTCGGCGGGTCGGTTGTCGCTCATAGAGGCAACATAAACCCCTGTCCCGCATCGCGGGAGAGGGAGGGAGCCATCGCGCGGCGGTGGGAGGGTGCGGGTGGGTTTTGGGCCGCGCGCCAATATCCTCGCCCGTCACGCGCCTCACGGCGCGCGCCGCCCCTCTGCCGCAATGCGGGAGAGGGTTTTGCGCAGCCCGGGCTAATCCGCGGCTTCGCGCGGCCGGCCTTCGGTGTCGGTGTAGATCGCGCCGCCCTGTTTGAGGAACTCCTCCGACTTCTCGGCCATCCCTGAGGCGGCGTAGTCGCGGATCTGCTGGGTGATCTCCATCGAGCAGAATTTCGGCCCGCACATCG
>JAFAWI010000330.1 GCA_019241915.1 Alphaproteobacteria bacterium | reverse complement strand
GGGGCAGACCATCGTCAAATCGAACGCCCGCAAGCTGCGTCGTCTGGGCGGCGGGGCGGTGATCGCCGGCTTTGCCGGCGCGACCGCTGATGCGATCGCGCTGTTCGAGCGGCTGGAGGCCAAGCTCGAACAGCATTCCGGTCAGCTCGCGCGAGCCTGCGTCGAGCTGACCAAGGACTGGCGCACCGACCGTTATTTGCGCCGTCTTGAGGCGATGATGGCGGTCGCCGACCAGAACGTGTCGCTGATCCTCAGCGGCACCGGTGACGTGCTCGAGCCCGAAGACGGCATCATCGGCATCGGCTCGGGCGGCGGCTATGCGCTTGCGGCGGCGCGCGCACTGATCGAGGTCGATGGTCTCGATGCCGAGGCAGTGGCGCGACGCGCGATGGCGATAGCCGCCGGCATCTGCATCTACACGAACGACAACGTCACTCTCGAAAAGCTTTCCACTTAGATGATGCGAGCACCGGCCTTCATGGTGTCGTCCCGGCGCAGGCCGGGACCTGCCGGTCCGCTTTCGGCCGCTCGATGGGTGCGCCCCCGCCTGCGCCGGGGTGACGAAAAGGGGTCGGTCGCCTTCGCTTCACGGAGGGAAGTACCGGCATGACGGCCGCTTTCAGCCCGCGCGAGATCGTCTCGGAGCTCGACCGCTATATCGTCGGACAGAACGATGCCAAGCGCGCGGTTGCGATCGCGTTGCGCAACCGCTGGCGGCGCCAGCAGCTTAGCCCCGAGCTGCGCGAAGAGGTGCTGCCCAAGAACATCCTGATGATCGGCCCCACAGGCTGCGGCAAGACCGAGATCGCGCGACGTCTCGCGCGGCTCGCGCAAGCGCCGTTCCTCAAGGTCGAGGCGACCAAGTTCACCGAGGTCGGCTATGTCGGCCGCGACGTGGAGCAGATCGCGCGGGACCTGGTCGAGATCGCGATCCACATGACGCGCGAGCGGTTGCGTGCCGAAGTGACCTCGAAGGCCGAGCTGGCGGCCGAGGAGCGCGTGCTCGACGCGCTGGTCGGTACCAACGCCAGCGCCGATACCCGGCAGAAATTCCGCAAGATGCTGCGCGAGGGCCAGCTCGACGAGCGCGAAATCGAGATTACGGTACAGGAATCGGCGGCGCCGCAAATGCCGACTTTCGAGATCCCCGGCATGCCGGGTACCCAAATGGGCATGCTCAATCTCGGCGACATTTTTGGCAAGGCGTTCGGCCAACGGCCGTCATCGCGCAAAACAACCGTCGGCGAAAGCCACCGTCTCCTGCTGGCCGAGGAAAGCGACAAGCTGCTCGATCAGGAGAGCGTGGTGCGCGACGCCATCGCTGCGGTCGAGCAGAACGGCATCGTCTTCATCGACGAGATCGACAAGATTTGCGGGCGCAGCGAGCGCGGCGGCGGCATCGGCGGCGCCGATGTCAGCCGCGAGGGGGTGCAGCGCGACCTCTTGCCGCTGATCGAGGGCACGACGGTCGCGACCAAGCACGGGCCGGTCAAGACCGACCACATCCTGTTTATTGCCTCGGGCGCATTCCACCTGTCGAAGCCGTCCGATCTCTTGCCCGAGCTGCAAGGGCGGCTGCCGATTCGCGTCGAGCTGAAGGGGCTGGACCGCAACGACCTTTGCCGCATTTTGACGGAACCGGAGGCGAGCCTCATCACGCAGTACAAGGCGCTGCTCAAGACCGAGGGCATCGAGCTGGATTTCCGGTCCGACGCCATCGAAGAGATCGCCCGGCTTGCCGAGCAGATCAACGCGACGATCGAAAATATAGGCGCGCGCCGGCTGCACACGATCCTCGAGCGATTGCTCGAGGAAATCAGCTTCACCGCCTCCGACCAGCCCGACGGAACGGCGCTCGCCATCGATGCCGCGTATGTCCAGGCGCGGGTCAGCAGCCTCGCCAAGGACACCGACCTCTCGCGCTTTATCCTGTAGCCGGACCCGCGGCCCGGAACCGATACCGCCATCTGCCGATTTCCACTAGAGTCGAGCAGACGTAGCGTTTTTCGGAGCGAACTGCCGCGCGGTCATGAACATCGTCAGCGTCCCCGTCACCCCGTTCGCCGGTCAGCGCCCCGGGACTTCGGGTCTGCGCAAGAAGGTGGCCGAGTTCCGGCAGGCGGGGTATGTCGAGGCGTTTATCCAATCGCTGTTCGATGCGCTGCCTGAGGTGGCCGGGGGCAGCGTTGCCGGCCGCACACTGGTGCTCGGCGGCGACGGCCGCTTCTTCAACGACTGTGCGATCCAAACGATCATCCGCGTGGCGGCGGCGAATGGCGTCGGGCGGTTGATCGTCGGGCGTGGCGGATTGCTTTCGACTCCTGCCGCCAGCGTGCTGATCCGCGAGCGCGGCGCATTTGGCGGCATTGTGCTGTCGGCCAGCCACAATCCCGGCGGCCCGGACGGCGATTTCGGCATCAAGTACAACGTCGCGAACGGCGGCCCGGCGCCGGAGCGAGTGACGGAGGCGGTGTTCCGCCGCAGCCAGTCGATCTCCGCCTACCTTACGCTTGATACCGCCGACGTGCCGCTCGACCGGGTCGGCGCAGCGCGGCTCGGGGTGACCGAGATCGAAGTGATCGACCCGGTCGCGGACTATGCACGGCTGATGGAGCGGATTTTTGACTTCGACCGGCTGCGCGACCTGTTGCGCGGCGGCTTCCGGCTGCGCTTCGATGCGATGAACGCGGTCACCGGACCGTACGCCCGAGAAATTTTTGAGTGCCGACTGGGCGCGGCGTCAGGGACCGCGGTCAATGCCGAACCGCTGCCCGATTTTGGCGCGCGCCACCCCGACCCCAACCCGTTGCACGCGGCCGATTTAATCGCGGCGATGGCGGTGCCCGGCGCGCCCGATTTCGGTGCCGCTTCGGACGGTGACGGCGACCGCAACATGGTGGTCGTCGGCAGTGCCGCAATCGGCGGCGGCATGATCGGTCCGAGCGACAGCCTCGCGATTCTCGCCGCCAATGCGCACCTGATCCCGTGGTTCAGGGATGGGCTGCCGGGGGTCGCCCGCTCGATGCCGACGAGCCGTGCACTCGACCGCGTTGCCGATGCCCTCGGCATCCCATGCTTCGAAACGCCGACCGGCTGGAAGTACTTCGGCAACCTCCTCGACGCCGGGCGGATCGCGTTGTGCGGCGAGGAGAGTGCCGGCACCAGCTCCAATCATGTGCGCGAGAAGGACGGGGTTTGGGCTGTATTGTTCTGGCTCAACGTGATCGCCGTGCGCGGCGAGCCGGCAGCGGCGATCGTCGCCGATCATTGGCGTCGCTTTGGCCGCGATTTCTATAGGCGGCACGATTATGAGGCGATCGACAGCGAGGCGGCCAAGCGGCTGATCGGCACGCTGCGCCGTCGCTTGCGCGAACTGCCCGGCACGCGGGTCGATGGGTTCGAGATCGAGACCGCCGACGATTTCGCCTACACCGATCCAATCGACGGGTCGGTTGCCGAGCATCAGGGGATCCGCCTCGGGTTCAGCAACGGCTCGCGTATCGTCTACCGGTTGTCCGGCACCGGTACGGAAGGCGCCACGTTGCGGATGTATTTCGAACGCCATGAGGCCGATGCGAGTCGGCACGGGCTGTCTGCCGCGGCGGCGCTCGGGTCGCTGGCGGCGGCAGCGGCGGAGCTGGCCGCCATAAAGGCCATTACCGGACGGAGCGAGCCGACCGTCGTCATGTAAAATAAGGCGCGGCGCGGTGGCGGCCGCATCACAAGAAGAACGATCGAGGAGAGGAGCCGATGCTGTCGGTAGAGCGCTCGCAGGAACGGCTGGCGCGGCGCGCCATCGCGCTGGTGCTGGCGGGCGGCCGCGGCAGCCGGCTGCGGCAGCTGACGGACCGGCGGGCCAAGCCCGCCGTGTTCTTTGGCGGCAAGTTTCGCATCATCGATTTCGCGATGTCGAACTGCCTCAATTCCGGTATCCGCCGCATTGGCGTGCTGACCCAGTACAAGGCGCACAGCTTGCTGCGCCACCTGCAGATGGGATGGTCTTTTTTGCGGCCGGAGATGAACGAGTTCCTCGACCTCTTGCCGGCGCAGCAGCGGCTCGACGAGGGAACCTGGTATCGCGGGACCGCCGACGCCGTGTTCCAGAATTTCGACATTTTCCGCGCGGCGCACCCCGACTACTTCGTCGTCCTGGCCGGCGACCACGTCTACAAGATGGACTACTCGAACATGCTGGCGCAGCACGTCGCCAGCCGCGCCGAATGCACCGTCGCTTGTGTCGAGGTGCCGATCGCGCAAGCCACCGAGTTCGGCGTGATGACGGTCGATGCGTCGCACCGGATCACCGCGTTCGAGGAGAAGCCGCAGCGCCCGACGCCGATGATCGGCAAACCCGACCGCGTGCTGGCGAGCATGGGCATCTATGTTTTTTCCGCGAATTTTCTTTATGCCGAACTGGAGCGCGACTCCGCCGAGCCGGGGTCGGAGCACGATTTTGGCAAGGACATCATACCGAACCTGGTGGCGCGCGGTGTGGCGGCGGCGCATCCCTTCGAGGAGAGCTGCGTCAAGACCACCCCCGACGCCGAAGCCTACTGGCGCGATGTGGGTACGATCGATGCCTATTGGGCCGCCAATCTCGACCTGGTTATGCCGGTGCCCTCGCTCGACATCTACGACCCCAACTGGCCGATCTGGACCTATCAGCAGCAATTGCCGCCGGCCAAGTTCGTCTTCGATGACGACGATCGCCGCGGTATGGCCGTCGATTCAATGGTCTCGGGCGGCTGCATCATTTCGGGCGCCCACATCGCACGCACGCTGCTGTTTTCCAGCGTGCGCGTCAATTCGCACGCGCGAACCCGCGAGGCGGTGGTGCTGCCCGAGGTCGATATCGGCCGCCACGCGCGCCTCAACGGCGTCGTCGTCGACCGCGGCGTCCGCATCCCGGAAGGCCTGGTCGTCGGTGAGGATCCTGAGGCCGACGAAAGGCGGTTTTACGTCAGCGAGGGCGGTACCGTCCTGGTGACCGCAGATATGATCGCCGCGTTGTGAACCCCTGTTGGGCCACTCAGAAGATGCGCGCCGCTTCGGTTCGTTCGCGCAGAAATACACGCGCCTCGCGACCGGCCTGACAGGCATCGCGGGCGGCTTCGACCGCATCGAGCATGGCCTGCTCCTTGTCGAGATAATCGCCGTACGTCGCGTTGTCGAGGCGCACGATCCAGCGCATATCGCGACCGCGCTGGCAAACATGGAACTCCATGATGTCCATAGGCGAGGCGCCTCCCAGAATGTAACCTGACTGTTACATTGCTCTCAGTATGGTCAATCGCAATCCCGGTTTGAAGTCAAATTCGTCGTTAAGTTTGTCCAAAAAAGCGGCATGTTTCGGTCAGGCGCTGGTTTTTCGTGCAGCGGCCGCGCACCGTGCCGCCTCATCGGGAGAATCGCTTGTGGCGTCTATATTTAGCCGGCGTACCCGATCAGGGCGTACAACGCGTTGTTCGCGTCGCGGATTGCTGTCGTGAGCGTCGATACCGCCGAGCACAT
>JAFAWI010000231.1 GCA_019241915.1 Alphaproteobacteria bacterium | reverse complement strand
TTGAGCGTCTGGAGCTGTGCCGGGTCGCGCAAATCGAGCTGCGCCGACAGCTTCCCGTGACCGGTGTCAAACTCCTGATAGCCGAGGTTCGGCAGGTGCGCAGCGGTGACCTTGAGCACATCGGCGCCGTGTTCGGCGAGCGTGCGTGCGCTCGATGGGCCGGCCAGAACGCGGGTCAAGTCGAGGACACGGATGCCCGAAAGAGGCCGGTCGCCTTGCGGCAGCCTCTCGGCCGGCGCCTCGCCGATCTTGACGATCTCGAACACCGGCAGCGCCGCGAGTGCCTTGGCCTGCGGGTGCTCGGCCCATTCCGCCATCGTGCGCACCATGCCGCCGGCGCCCTTGGCGGCGATGATCGCTTCTTCCAGTTCGAGCGCATCCCATTTGGCCACCGCATCGCGAACGGCCTGTTTTTCCTCCGGCACGCCGAGCACCTTGAGCGCGGCGGCGCGATGGTTCGGAAAATTGGCGTGGATGTAGCTCCAGCGGCCGTTTTTTGCCGGGTACATGCCCATCACCGGGTTGCGCTCGTGGCTGACCTCGGCTTTTTCCATTTTCAGGTAATGACCGGAGCGCAGCGAAGCGGTGGCGCGCCTGGCATTGACCGCGATCGCTTGCTGCTTGCCGCCGCGCAGCCCCCACAAATCGCTGACGGCGAGACCGATCGCCCCGAGGCAAGCGGCGGCGGTCTCGCCGATCTTGAACGGGGTCGGCAGGATCGGGTCGCTGCCGCCGGTGAATTCGACCGCGCGCGCCCGTTCCGGATCGAGACCGGCGAGCGGCAATATTGTGCGCAAAGCGTCGTGCGACATGATGCGAGCCCTTCCCGTGCTGGCTGACTTTGCCGATGATGCCGCGTTTCTGGGCAGGGAGGAACCGCGATGAGCCGTCTGATGATCGTCGTCGAATTCGATCTTAAACCCGAGCATACGGCCGATTTCGTCAAGCTGATGTCCGAACACGCCAAACTGTCGCGTCAGGAGGATGGCTGCCAGCAATTCGACGTGCTGCAGTCCCAGGAAGATCCCAACAAGGTGTTCTTTGTCGAGTCGTGGCGCGATCAGGCGGCGCTCGACATCCACTCGAAGGTCCCTCGGATGGAGCAAAACCGCGCGATCTACACGCCATGGCTGAACAGCCGCCGTGCGACGCGCTGCAACGTGGCCTGATATGTGCAGGTTCTGACCCGGGGCGGCCCCCCCTCCGCGGCGGGATGTCGCGGACCGGAACTGACGGAAGAGGGGCCGGCTGCCCGCTTGCGAATAATAGGCTTTATCTATAATACACGCCAGCCAGTTCGCCCGGGAGGCTTCCGATGAACAAGGTCGTCATCGCAGTGGGCGGCGTTGCAGCGACGGCCGCGGTCACCGTCGCAGCCGCGCTCCCGCAGCTGCACGGCTATCTGTGGCCGGACGTAAAAGCGGCAGACGCCCCTGCGCCGGCGGCGCCGGCTCCGGGCGTCCCGGTTACCGGCGGCACCGTCGAGGCCAAGGACATGCCGGTCCTGCTCAACGGCATCGGCACTGTCCAAGCCTACAACATGGTCACGATCAAGACCCGGGTCGACGGGCAGATCGTCAAGGTCAGCTTCACCGAAGGGCAGGAGGTCAAGGCAGGCGAGCCGCTCATCCAGATCGACCCGCGCGGCTTCCAGGCGGCGCTCGAAGTGGCGCAGGCGGCCAAGGCCAAAGACGAGGCGCAGCTGACCAGTGCCGATGCCGATCTCGACCGCTACTCGAAGCTCGTCGGCTCGGGGTTCCAGACGCGGCAAAGCTACGATCAGCAGAAGGCGACCGTGGCGCAGCTGCAAGCGGCGATCAAGGGCGACCAGGCGCAGATCGACGCGGCGCAGGTCAATCTCGACTATACCGATATTCGTGCGCCGATTTCAGGCCGGCTCGGGGTTCGGATCGTCGACGTCGGCAATCTGGTGCACGCCTCGGACAATTCCGGGCTGGTCACGATCACGCAGACCAAGCCGATCTACGTCAACTTCACGCTGCCTCAGGAAAACCTGCACAAGATCCACGAGAAACAGGAGCAGAACCAGCTCAAGGTGCAGGCTTACGGCTCCGACAATGTGACGCTGCTGTCGGAAGGTAAGCTCGCCGTCATCGACAACACGGTCGATCAGGCAACCGGCACCATCAGGCTCAAAGCGACTTTCGGCAATGCCGACGAGCGGTTGTGGCCCGGCGAGTTTGTCAATGTCCGGCTGATCCTCAACACGCGGAAGAGCGTACCGACGGTGCCGCAGCAGACCGTGCAGGTCGGACCCAATGGCTACTACGCCTACGTCATCAAGGCGGACGATACGGTCGAGCGCCGGGCGGTCGATGTCGCCGCAATTCAGGATGGCGTGGCGGTCATCAACAACGGCTTGCAGCCTGGCGAGAAGGTGGTGGTCGACGGACAATACCGGCTTACCGAGGGCGCGCGGGTGCGTCTTGCGGCGCCCGCGCCGGGGGCTTCGGGCTAGCCGCCGCCGATGCCCCGCCACCCCCCAGCAACGCGCGAAAGCCGCCGCTCATGAATCTGTCCGCGCCGTTCATCCGCCGACCCATCGCGACCTCGCTGTTGATGCTCGGCATCCTGGTGTTCGGTGTCGGGGCCTATGGCCTGCTGCCGGTCGCCGCGTTGCCAAAGGTCGACTTTCCGACGATCACCGTCTCGGTCAACTATCCCGGCGCCAGCCCGGACACCATGGCGTCGGCGGTCGCGACCCCGCTCGAACAGCAGTTCGCGGCGATCCCATCGCTGTCGCAGATGACTTCGACCAGCGGCATCGGCTCGCTGTCGATTACCTTGCAGTTCGATCTGGAGCGCAATATCGATGCTGCCGCGTCGGACGTGCAGCAGGCGATCAACGCCGCAACCGGGCTGCTGCCGCCCGATCTGCCGTCGCCGCCGACCTACCGCAAAACCAATCCGGCCGACCGGCCGGTGCTGATCTACGCGGTGCATTCGGACGCGCTGCCGATCTACCGCGTCGACGACTACGCCTACACAATCCTCGCGCAGAAGCTGTCGACCGTGCCCGGCGTCTCGGAGGCGCGCATCTTCGGCCAGCAGGCCTATTCGACGCATGTGCAGATCAATCCGGGCCAGCTCGCGACCCGCGGCATCGGTTTTGAGGACGTGCGCGCGGCGCTGACCGCGACGACGCTCGATCGACCCAAAGGCACGCTCGAAAACGAGCACCAGACCTATACGCTCGACACCAACGATCAGCTGTTCAACGCCGCCGCATTCAACGACGTGATTATTGCCTACCGCAACGGCGCGCCGGTGCGGATCAAGGATGTCGGCGAGGCGATCGACACCAAACAGAATGCACGCATCGGTGCGTGGTATTTCGACAAGCCGGCCGAGGGTCTTGCGATCCAGCGCCAGGCTGGCGCCAACACCAACCAGCTGGTCGACACGATCCAGCAGATGGTGCCGAAAATCCTGCGGTCGTTCCCGCCGGCGATCCACGTCGACCTGGTTTCGGACCGTTCGCTGGTCGTGCGCGCGGCGGTGCACGATGTCCAGTTCACGATGACCGTGACGATCATTTTGGTGGTTATCGTGATCTTTATTTTCTTGCGCACGTTGTGGGCGACGGTGATCCCCAGCGTCGCGGTGCCGCTGTCGCTGCTGGCGACGTTCGGGGCGATGTACGCCGTCGGCTACAGCCTCGACAACATTTCGCTAATGGCGCTGACGATCTCGGTCGGCTTTGTCGTCGACGATGCGATCGTGATGATCGAGAACATCGTTCGCTACATCGAACAGGGCGATCGGCCGTTCGACGCCGCGCTCAAGGGTGCTGGCCAGATCGGCTTTACGATTATCTCGATCACCTTTTCGCTGATCGCGGTGTTCATCCCGCTGCTGTTTATGGGCGGCATCATCGGCCGACTGTTCCGCGAGTTTGCCGTGACCGTCACGATCGCGGTGATGGCGTCGGCGTTCATTTCGCTGACCCTGACGCCGGTGATGTGCGCGCTGTTCCTCAAGAGCGAGCACGAGCGGCCGCCGGGCCGCTTCAACCGACTGGCCGAACGCGGGTTCGAGGCGTTCGTGCGGCTCTACGACCGCGGCCTGCGTTTTGTCTTTCGCCACCAGCTGCCGACATTGCTGTCGACGATCGTGCTGATCGGCGTCACCGGCTATCTCTACGTCACGATCCCCAAGGGCTTCTTCCCCGAGCAGGATACCGGCTTCATCTTCGGCCAGGCCGAGTCGCGCCAGGACATCTCGTTCGAGGCGATGGCCAAGATAGACCAGCAGTTCGTCGATATCGTACGCAAGGACCCCGACGTGGCGGGTGTCTTTTCGTTCACGGGCGCGAGCGCCTTTAACCCGACCGAAAACACGGCCCGGCTCTTTATTCAGCTAAAGCCGCATGACCAGCGCGCGCTGACGTCGAACCAGATCATCCAGCGCCTGCGGCCCAAGGTAGCGGCAGTGCGGGGCGCCAAATTCTACATGCAATCCGGACAGGACATCAGCATCGGCGGGCGGCTAAGCCGCACGCTGTACCAGTACACGCTGACCGATACCGACAGCGAGGAACTCAACACCTGGGCGCCGCGGGTCGAAGCGGCGATGAAGAAGCTGCCGCAGCTTGAGGATGTGGCCTCCGACCAACAGATTGCCGCGCAGCACCTCGCGATCGAGGTGGACCGCGACGCGGCCGCACGGCTTGGCATCTCGCCGGCGCTTATCGATCAGACGCTGTATGACGCATTTGGGCAGCGCCAAGTGGCGAACATCTATACCTCGACGAGCCAGTATAAGGTCATCCTCGAGGCCCAGCCGCAGTTTCAGAAAGACCCGACCGCGCTGCAGCAGATTTTCGTCTCGGCGCCGGGCGGGACGCAGATTCCGCTCAGCACGTTCGCCCATTTCGCGCCCAAGGCGGAGGCGCTGTCGGTCAACCATCAGGGCCAGTTTCCGGCCGTGACCTTGTCGTTCAACCTCGCACCCGGCACCGCGATCGGCCAGGCGGTCGAGGCGATACAGCACATGCAGGAGGAGATGCGGCTGCCGGGGACGATCGACGGCAATTTCCAGGGCACCGCCCAGGCGTTTCAGGCCTCGCTGTCCTCGACGCCGCTGCTCGTCGCGGCCGCGATCCTCGTCGTCTACATCGTGCTCGGCATCCTCTACGAGAGCTACATCCACCCGATCACGATCTTGTCGGCACTGCCGTCGGCCGGCGTCGGTGCGCTGCTCGCGCTGATGGTGTTGCGCTACGATCTCAGCGTGATTGCGATGATCGGCGTCATTCTGCTGGTCGGCATCGTCAAAAAGAATGCGATCATGATGATCGACTTTGCGCTGCAGGCCGAGCGGCTCGAAGGCAAGTCGCCGCAGGAGGCGATCCATGAAGCCTGCCTGCTGCGTTTCCGGCCGATCATGATGACCACTTTTGCGGCGCTGTTCGGGGCGCTGCCGATTGCTCTCGGCGGCGGCGCCGGGTCGGAGCTGCGCCGCCCGCTTGGCGTCGCCATCGTCGGCGGCCTCCTGGTGTCGCAATGGCTGACGCTCTATACGACGCCGATCATTTACCTCTATCTCGAGCGGCTGTCGCGGCTGCTCGGCCGGTCGCACAAGCCGTCGCGGCTGGCGGCCGCGCTGACGCTCGACCATCACCCGTCGCCGCGCCCGGCCCTGGCCGAGGAAAGCCGGGCGAGCGCGGACTGAGTCGCCGCGCCGGCGCCTTGGCCAACATCGATCGACCAGCGGACGGCGGCGCGCTGCGATGAGCCTTTCCGAGCCGTTCATCCGCCGGCCAATTGCGACATCGCTGCTGATGCTCGGGGTTCTGGTGTTCGGGATCGGTGCTTACGGGCTGTTGCCGGTGGCCGCGCTGCCCAATGTCGATTTCCCGACCATCGTGGTCAATGTCAGCTACCCCGGCGCCAGTCCCGACACGATGGCGACTGCGGTGGCGACGCCGCTCGAGCAGCAGTTTACCGCGATCCCGGCGCTCGATCAGATGACCTCGCTGTCGGGGGTCGGGACCACGCTGATCACGCTGCAATTCGACCTGTCGCGCAACATCGATGCCGCGGCCGGCGACGTGCAGACCGCGATCAACGCGGCGAGCGGCGTGCTGCCGAAGGATCTGCCGAGCCCGCCCACTTATCGAAAAACCAATCCGGCGAACCAGCCGGTGCTGATCTACGGCGTCCATTCGGATGCGGTGCCGCCCTATAAGATCGACGATTACGCCTACACGATCCTGGCACAGCGTCTGTCGACGGAAGACGGTATCGCCGAATCGCGTGTTTTCGGCCAAAAGCAATACGCGGTGCGAATAGAGGTCAACCCGGCGGCCATCGCCTATCGCGGGATCAGCCTCGAAGACATCCGCAACGCGGTCAATGCAGCCACTGTAAACCGGCCGAAAGGCGGGCTGCACAGCGACAGGCAGGTTTTGACGCTGGCGGCCAACGACCAGCTGCTCAACGCCGACGAAATGGGCAAGGTCATCGTGGCCTACCGCGGCGGCGCGCCGGTGCGGCTCAACGATGTCGCGCAGGTTACGGATGGCATTCTGAACACCCATGTCGGGGCCTGGTCCGGCGTTTCGCCGGCCGAGGGGTTGACGTTGCAGCGTTCCCCCGGCACCAACACGATCGAGCTGGTCGACCGGATCGAGCGGCTGCTGCCGCAGCTCAGGGCCGCGATACCGCCGACGGTCAAGGTCGACCGGATGTCCGACCGTTCGCTGATGGTGCGGGCGGCGGTACACGATGTGACCTTTACGATGCTGGTCACCATCCTGCTGGTCGTCATCGTCATCTTTCTGTTCCTGCGCACCTTGTGGGCGACCGCGATCCCGAGCATCGCGGTGCCGTTGTCGCTGCTGACGACCTTTGCCGTCATGTACGCGGCGGGCTACAGCCTCGACAACATCTCGCTGATGGCGCTGACCATCTCGGTCGGTTTCATCGTCGACGATGCGATCGTGATGATCGAAAACATCGTTCGCTACATCGAGCAGGGCGAGCGGCCGCTCGATGCCGCGCTCAAGGGGGCCGGCCAGATCGGTTTCACGATCGTCTCGATCACCTTTTCGCTGATCGCAGTCTTTATCCCGCTCTTCTTCATGGGCGGGATCATCGGCCGCCTGTTCCGCGAGTTTGCCGTTACCGTGTCGGTCGCGGTGATGGCGTCGGCGGTGATTTCGCTGACCCTGACCCCGGTCATGTGCTCGCTGTTTCTCAAGGAACAGACGCTGCATGCATCCGGCGCGTTCAATCGCGGGGCCGAGCGGACGTTCGCCGCGGTGCTGCGCGCCTACGACCGTGGCCTGGTCTTCGTCTTCCGGCACCAGTTCGCGATGCTGTTGGCGACGCTCTCGCTGATCGCGGTCACCGGCTATCTCTACATCACGATCCCCAAGGGCTTCTTCCCGCAGCAGGACACCGGCTTCATCTTCGGCCAGGTCGAAGCGCGGCAGGATTCGTCGTTCGAGCACACTGCCGCGCTCGGCCATCAGATCGTCGACATCGTCCGCGCCGATCCGGCCGTGTTCAGCGTGTTCTGGTACGGCGGCGCCTATGGATACAACCCCACCGAGAACACCGCGCGCGTCTTTATTCAGCTCAAGCCGCACAACGAGCGCGATGTCGGCGTGACCGAGGTCATTCAGCGGCTGCGGGGCAAGGTCGCCGAGGTCGAGGGCGCGAAGTTTTATATGCAGTCGGGGCAGGACATCAGTGTCGGCGGCCGGTTGAGCCGAACCCAATACCAGTACACCTTGACCGACACCGACGACGCCGAGCTGAACCACTGGTCGCCGCTCCTCGAAGCGGCGATGCGCAAGCTGCCCGAGCTGCAGGACGTCGCTTCGGACCAACAGATCGCCGCGCCGACCCTGACCATCGAGATCGACCGGGCCGCCGCCGCGCGGCTGGGTGTGTCGGCGGCGCTGATCGACGAAACGCTCTACGACGCTTTCGGCCAGCGGCAGATCGCGACGCTCTACACCTCGACAAACCAGTACAAGGTCGTGATGGAGGTGCAGCCGGAATACCAGAACGGCGAGGACGCGCTGTCGAAAATCTACGCGATCGGGCCGGGCGGAACGCAGATCCCACTGAGCGCCTTCGCCCACTACGCCACCAAGGTGACACCGCTGACGGTGAGCCACCAGGGGCAATTTCCGGCGGTGACCCTGTCGTTCAACCTGGCGCCCGGCATTGCGCTCGGTCAGGCGGTCGACAAAATCCAAGCGACCGCAGCCGAGTTGCGCCTGCCGCCGACGGTCACCGGCTCGTTCCAGGGGACTGCCCAGGCGTTCCAGGCCTCGCTGTCGTCGACCCCGTTGTTGGTCGCCGCGGCGATTCTCGTCGTCTACATCGTGCTGGGGGTGCTCTACGAGAGCTACATCCACCCGATCACGATCCTCTCGGCGCTGCCGTCGGCCGGTGTCGGCGCGCTGTTGATGCTGATCCTCTTCAAATACGACCTCAGCGTCATCGCGATGATCGGCGTCATCCTGCTGATCGGCATCGTCAAGAAGAACGCGATCATGATGATCGATTTCGCGCTGCAGGCCGAGCGGCTCGAAGGGAAGTCTCCCCAGGCGGCGATCCACGAGGCCTGCCTGCTGCGTTTCCGGCCGATCATGATGACGACTTTTGCCGCATTGTTTGGCGGGCTGCCGATTGCGATCGGCCAGGGCGCCGGATCGGAGCTGCGCCGGCCGCTCGGCATCGCCATCGTCGGCGGGCTGCTCGTCTCTCAATGGCTGACGCTCTACACGACACCGGTCGTCTATCTTTATCTCGAGCGGCTGAGCCGGTTGCTGGGCGGCGCGCGCCGCCGTCAATCGCGGCTCGCTGCGGCGTTGAGCGACATGCCGGCAGGCGCCGTCGCGGCGGAGGATCGTCATGGCGCTGCCGAATGACGCGCTGCCGGTAGCGATTCCGGATTGGCTCGACGATCAATCCGCCGCGCGCCCGTCCGCGGCGACGTTGCAGCCGGGGGTCGGGCACCGGCTGCACGCGGTGGCCCGGCTCATTCGCCGCCGTTTCGAGCGCAGCGTTCGTCAGGCCGGTCTGCCGATCACCCGGTTGCAGGCGGCGCTGCTGCTCCGCATTGCGCGCAATCCGGGGGTCAGCCAGGCCGCGGCGGCGGCCGATCTCGACGTCGAGCCGATCGCATTGGTGCGCATGCTCGATCGCCTCGCCGAGGAGGGGCTGGTCGAGCGGCGCCCGCACCCGACCGACC
>JAFAWI010000212.1 GCA_019241915.1 Alphaproteobacteria bacterium | reverse complement strand
GCGGAATTTGCTGCCCAGGTCGGCGGCAAGACCTCAATGCGCAGCTTTATCGAGCGGCAGGCGCAGTGGCGGCTCGGGGACGCACTGACGGTCGAGGTCAAGGAGGAAAGCGACACCAGCTACGTCTACAACGTCACGCGCTGTCGTTATGCCGAAATGTACCGCGAGATGGGGCTTGGCGAGATCGGCCACCTGCTGTCATGCCAGCGTGATGCGACATTCTGCGAAGGGTATGACACGCGCCTCAAACTGACCCGCACGCAAACGATCATGCAAGGCGCCAGCCATTGCGATTTCAACTATAAGCTGGCGCGGGACGCGACGAGCGGCTGATCTCGCGACGGCCGGCAAAGGCCTGAGCCTGGTGTGAAGATCCGTTGAAAGGGGCCGGCTTCGCCCGATCGGGACGCGCTCAGAAACCGAGCTCGCGCAGCATGCTGTCGAGCGTCGCTTGGGCGGCGCGCACGGCGGGGTGATCGGCGTCGAGAACGCGGCGCAGCGCGTCGGCGACGTGTTCCTGCAATACGAAAGCCTCGTCCCGCTCGCCGGCCTGCCAGAGCAGCGCCGCGAGGTTGCCTTTCGCCGTCAGTGTGTCGATGTCGTCGTCGCCGAAGGCGCGGGTCAGCGTCGCGATCGTCTCGTCGAGCAGCGCGCCGGCCGCCGCCGCGTCGCCGAGCGCAGCGAGGGTGCCGGCGAGGTTGTTGGCGGCGCGCAGCGTATCGCGGCCCTCGGGGCCATGCTGCGCGCGCATGCCGGCGACCACCTGCTCCTGCAGCCGGCGCGCCTGTGCAAGGTCGCCGTGCTGGCCAACCGTGACCGCCAGCTTGCCGATCGCCTTGAGCGTCTCCGGATGCGCGTGGCCATAAACTGCGCGCCGGCCGGCGACGACCGCCTCTTCCAGTGCCCGGGCACGGTTGAGCTGGCCCTCGCCCCACAGCGCTTCGGCAAGGTGGAGCATCGCGGTCAGCGTGTCGGGGTGCGCATCGCCCAATTCGGCACGGCGCGCCGCGGCCAACGCCTCAAGTTCGTTGACCGAGGGCATCGGATTATTCTTCCGGCTTTCCCGCAAAAGCGGAAACGCGGAGGAAGCGGCATACCGGCTGCCTTGGGCCCCCGCTTTCGCTGGGATGACGGTGGGAAATCGACATATTCAGGCGAGCGGCACGTCGCCCCAGACGATGTAGCGCCGGCGCGGGCGCAACTCCTCGCCTTCGGCAGCGGCGTGGCGGTTCTGCGCCATGATGACGTCGGCGAGCGGGTCGCCGCCAACCTCGGCCAAGCCGTGCGCGCGGAACAGCGCCTCGATCTCCTCCTGCGGCCGGCCGGTCAGAAACGGCAGCCGGTCGCCGATCGGTGCATACTCGGCGCTGCGCCGCGCACTCGCCGCCTGCTCGTCGCCCGGCGCGACAAGTGACTGCCCGTCGATCACCGCAAGGCGTCCGCCCGGTCTCAGCACGCGGATCCACTCGTCGAGCGCGGCTTCCGGGTGCGGCAGCGTCCACAGCACATGCCGGGTGATCACCAGGTCGAAGCACGCCGCGGCGAACGGCAGCTGCTCGGCGTCGCCTTCCTCGAAGCGAATATCGGCTCCGGAATCGGCAGCCTTGGCGCGCGCCAGCGCCAGCATCTCCGGTGCAAAATCGATCCCGGTGACGCGGTGGCCGCGCGCCGCCAGTTCGAGGCTCAGAATGCCTGTGCCGCACCCCACGTCGAGCGCCGCGAGGTTGTCCCGGCCGCCGATGGCGAGCGCAAAGATGCGATCCCACGCGGTGCGTTCTTCGGGCGTGCGGATGCTGTGGCCGAAATCCTCGTCGAAATGTGCCGCGCGCCGGCCCCAGTGCAGCGCCACCTGCCGCTTGACGATGTCGATCGGCGTCATTGCACCCTCCTATTTGAGCCCGGTGACCTCGGCCAGCGCCTCGGCCTGTTCGACGAAGTTCGAGACCGGGTTGAGCATGATGTGGTTGGCGCCCATCGCGACGACCTCCTCCAGCCGCTCGCGCACCTGCTCGGGGGTGCCGTGGATGCCGGAGGCATCGGTACCCGGTGGGTTGTGGTAGACCTCGTCGAACCAGCGGGCTAGCTCGCGGCGCGCCGCCGCCGGATTGTCGTCGACCGCCAAAAAGATTCGCTTCGAGATCGGGAAGTCTTGGGGGTCGCGGCCGCGCGCCGCCAGCGCCTCCTTGAGGATCGGCACCGAGCGGCCGAACTCGGCGATGCTCGACCCGCCCGAACCCATCCAGCCGTCGGCCAATTCGGCGGTGCGCCGGATCGCATTAGGATGACCGACGCCCATCCACAGCGGCATCGGCTGCTGCACCGGGCGCGGCGACATCACCTCGTTCTCGATGTTGTAGAACTTGCCGCGGAAGGTGACGCGCTCCTCGTTCCACAGCGCGCGGATCAGCGCTACCTCCTCGCGGAAGCGCGCCACCTTGCCTTCCTCCGGCACCTCGAACTGCCGGTAGTGGTGGCCGCGGCCAAGCCCGACGCCGAGGATCGCCCGGCCGCCACTGACATAGTCGAGCGTTGCCCATTGATGCGCGACCATTGCCGGGTGGTGCACCGCCAGCACCACGACCGAGGCGCCGACCCGGATTTTCGAGGTGACCGCCGCGGCGTAGGTCAGCACCACGACCGGGTCGAAGCACATCGATTCTTGGTTGAGCGTGTTCTCGGTGACCCAGAGGTCGCGAAAGCCGAGCGCCTCGGCGCGCTGTGCGACCTGTTTTACCGCCGCCATGTCGATCGGGTCGGGTGAGCGGTGCGGCAGTGAGATGCCGAACGCGACCTTGTCTTTCAACGCCATGGACCGGGCCTGCGATGCGAATGGGCCGCTAGATTGACCCGCCGCGGTCGGGTAAGGCAAGCGGCCCGGCCGACCCTTGATAAGGCGCCTTTACGGACAGCCGCCCCAGGTCACCGCCGACGGAATGCCGCCCTGCGGGTTGGCCGAACCGCAACCGGGGTCGGCACTGACGCTGCGACGCGCCGTGTCGGACAGCACGAACGGGTCGGACAGCGGCGGGTACAAATCGTACAGCGACTGCGTCGAGGCGGGGAATGGCGGGTAGAGCTGGGCCTTCGCCGCCGCGGCGGCGCCGACCCCGGCGGCGACGGCCAGCGCCGCGGCGATCAGACGTCTCATCTGTCTCCTCCCGGCGCCCGCCCTAACGGCAGGGATGGCTCAGCTTCTGACCGATCGAGCCGGCCGCAGGCGCACCCGCCGTCTGGCAGTTGATCATCTTGCCGCCTCGCAGATCGTAGACCAGGATGCCGTCGCCGACGTAATGCAGTGCCGGATCTTCGTTGCCGCCGATGATCAAGTCGGGGCCATGCGGGTCGACGACGGCCGGCGGTACCGGAGTCGCGAGCGGCGGGACCGGCGCCGCGGTCTGCGCCTGGGCCAAACCGCCAGGGCCAACAACCATCGCCAACGCCGCACCGGCGATCACGGAACGGGTCATCGTGCTCTCCTTTCTGCTGGCAGGACAGGTTCGTCTACGGGCAAGACTGGTTCGCCGCCGGCAGCGCGCCAGGCGACCCGGTGGGCGAAGCGGCCGGCGGGCCGCAATCGATTTTCGGCTGGGGTTCCGGAAGCGCGGTCGGGGTGGGCGGAAGCTGGTCGGGCAGCCGCATCCGCTCGGCCGGCACCAGCACCGAGGGAGAGGCAGGCGGAGCCAGGTGCGGGGGTTCGGCCCGGGCGAGCACCGCGGCTGCGAGGGTGACGGCGAGGGTTGCGCCGGCGATGCCCGAGCGGTTCATGATGAGCGGACCTTCGCTGCGATATTTTCCCGATCTGCGAACAGCGGGCGGGGCACCGACGTTCCCGTGCCGGCGAACCCGTACGGCGCGCTCTGCTTAGACTGATAGAATTGGAGGGTGCTGGTAGCGGGGGGCGGATTTGAACCGCCGACCTTCGGCTTATGAGTCCGCTGCTCTGACCAACTGAGCTACCCCGCCAGCCGGGCACCGCATATAGGAGATGGCCGAAACCCGGTCAAGCCGTGCGCCTGATCCAGCCGCCGCCAAGCAGTCGGTCGCCGTCATAAAGCACGGCGGCCTGGCCCGGTGCGACAGCGCCGGCCGGTGCGGCGAGCGTCAGTTCGGCGTCGCCGTCATCGCGGGAGGCGGCGAGTGTCGCCGGCACTGGCGGCTGCGCCGAGCGCAGCTTGGCGGTGACGCGGCGCGCCTCGCCGGCTGCGAGCGGCGGGCCGAGCCAGTTGAGGTCGCCTATGCGAATTCGGATCTGCGGCAGCGCGCTCGCGGGGCCGACAACAACCTGCCGCCGCGCGGTGTCGAGGCGCAGCACGTAAAGCGGCTCGGCTGCGGCGACGCCCAGCCCCTTGCGCTGGCCGACGGTGAAATGCGCGATGCCGCGATGGCGGCCAAGGACGGCGCCGTCCTCATCGACTATGTCGCCCGCCTCGCCCGCCTCCGGGCGAAAGCGGGTGACGACATCGGCGTAGGAACCGTGCGGGACAAAGCAGATGTCCTGGCTGTCGGGCTTGGTGGCGACCGGCAACGCGAGCTCGGCCGCGAGCGCGCGAACTTGGTCTTTTTTCAAGTCGCCGAGCGGGAACCGCAGGAAATCGAGCTCGTCGTGCGTCGTGCGGCAGAGGAAATAGCTCTGGTCACGCGCCGGATCGGCGGCGCGGTGCAGCTCAGGCCCGGCAGCGCCGCGCGACCGGCGCGCGTAATGACCGGTGGCGAGCGCGGCGGCGCCGAGATCGCGGGCGACGCCGAGCAGGTCGCGAAACTTGACCCGCTCGTTGCAACGGATGCAGGGGATCGGGGTCTCGCCCCGGCTGTAGCTGTCGGCGAAATCCTCGATTACCGCGGCGCGGAACCGCGCCTCATAGTCAAGAACGTAATGCGGGATCGCGAGCTGCGCCGCCACCTCGGCGGCGTCGCGCACATCCTGCCCGACGCAGCACGCGCCCTTCCTGCCGACTGCCGTTCCGTGATTGTAGAGCTGAAGCGTGACGCCGACGACATTATGGCCGGCGCGCGCCAACAGCGCCGCGACCAGCGACGAATCGACGCCGCCCGACATCGCGACGACAACGCGATGGTCGGCGGGATCGCCCGGCAGGTCGAGGTCGATGAGCGGCAGCATCGGCGGAATATAGGCGTCGCCGGCCAATTTGCACGCACCCGCAGACGATCGCGCGCGGCGGCGTTTCAATCGGATCAGCCGCCTTCGAGCTTGGGGATAAAGAACACCTCGCTGCCGTCACGCAGCTTTTGGAAATATCCGGGCTCGTCGTGAATCTGCCCGTCGATCGCGACCGTCGTCTCGGTCTCGAGGTGTTCGCCGAGCCCGGGATACATCTTGTCGAGCGCCTTGATGACGTCGCGCAGGCTCTTCGCCTCGATCTCGAACTCGCGCCGCCCGCCGGTGTAGCGCCGGCTAAAGCCGCTGGTCAGGTTTACCTGCGCTGTCGGCATGGCGATTATCCGCTCGCTTGTGCGCGGGGCTGGCAGTGGCCCATCACCCCTCCCTCTCCCCACAGCGGGAAGGAGGAAGGACCCGGCGCGCAGCGCTCGGAGGGTGAAGGGCAGCTGCCATGCAGAATGTTGCTAATCCGCCGCGTGGTCGAGCGCCGCGCGAATTTTCGGCGGCGACATCGGCAGCTCGGTCAGCCGCCGACCGATCGCGTTGTCGATTGCGTTGGCGATCGCCGCCATCGGCGGGCAGATGTTGACCTCGCCGACACCCTTGGCGCCGTACGGGTGCGTCGGGTTCGGCACCTCGACCATCAGCGCCTCGATCATCGGCAGGTCGCTCGCGACCGGGCAGCGGTAGTCGAGGAAGCCGGCGTTATCGAGCTGACCGCGCTGGTTGTAGATGTATTCCTCCGACGGCGCCCAGCCGATGCCCTGCACGACGCCGCCCTGGATCTGTCCCTCGACATAAGAGGGGTGGATCGCGGTGCCGACATCCTGCGCCGCGACAAAGCGCAGGATGGTGACCTTGCCGGTTTCCGGATCGACCTCGACATCGCAGAACTGCGTCGCGAAACCCGGCGCCTGGCCGCCCGCGTTGACCGAAGCCGCGGTGGTGATCGGCCCGCCGGTCACCGCCGCCTTGCCGGCCAGCTCCTTGAGCGGCATCGGCTTGAAGTCGCCGACATTGCTCGAGGCCGGCTTGGCGGCGCCCTCTTCCCAGACAACGGCGTCGACATCGACGTCCCAGATCATCGCGGCGCGGGCGCGCAACTCGTCGATCGCCTTCTTCGCCGCATCGACGACCGCGGTGCCGGTCGCGAAGGTGACGCGGCTGCCGCCGGTCACATGGGTGTAGCCTACCGACGACGTGTCGGCGACGATCGCGCGGACATTCTCATACGGGACGCCGAAGGTTTCGGCGGCCATCAGCGCCATCGAGGCGCGCGAGCCGCCGACATCGACGCTGCCGGTGGCGACGGTGATCGTTCCGTCGGCGTTGACCTGGATCGTGGCGCTCGATTCGCCGCCGCCGTTGAACCAGTAGCCCGACGCGACTCCACGGCCCTGATTAGGCCCGAGCGGCTTCTTGTATTCGGGGTGGTTTTTCACCGCTTCCAGCGTCTCGATGTAACCGCCATGCGCCAGCTTCGGCCCGTAGATCATCGGTGTGCCGGGCTTGGCCGCGTTTTTGAGGCGTAACTCGACCGGGTCCATGCCGATCTTCTTGGCGCAGATGTCGAGCACGCTCTCGACCGCAAAGGCCGAGATCGGCGAGCCGGGGGCACGATAGGCCGCGGATTTCGGCCGGTTGCACACCACGTCGTAGCCAACCGTGTGCTGGTTCTCGATCTCATAGGGCGCAAACGCGCAGAGGCAACCGTTCATGACCGGCGAGCCCGGGAAGGCGCCCGCCTGGAACTTGAAGACGCCCTGGGCGGCCGTGATCGTGCCGTCCTTTTTGACCCCCATCTTGACCGTCATCGACGCGCCGGAGGTCGGCCCAGTGGCCTTAAACACTTCGTCGCGGCTCATCGTGATCTTGACCGGCCGCCCAGTCTTCTTCGACAGCATCGCCGCGACCGGCTCGACATAGACGACCGTCTTGCCGCCGAACCCGCCGCCGATCTCGGCCGGGATCGCGCGCAGATTGCCGACCGGGATGTCGAGCAGCTTGGCGGTCAGCGCGCGGACGACGAAATGCCCCTGGCTCGACGACCATATCTCGCCCTGGCCGTCGGCATCCATCCGGACGCTGCAGGCATGCGGCTCAATATAGCCCTGGTGCACGGCAGCCGTCTTGAAGTCCTTTTCGACCACGACATCGGCCTCGGCAAAGCCCTTTTCGACATCGCCGATCGCAAATTCGAGCTTTTTGGAGATGTTCGACGGCTTGGTCGGCGGCGGCTCGATGCCGCGGGTGATCATGTCCTCAAAGAGCAGCGGCGCGTCTTCCTTCATCGCCTCATCGACGTCGATCGCGTGCGGCAGCACTTCGTATTCGATCTCGATCAGCGCTTCGGCTTCCTCGGCGACCTCTTTCGAGATCGCGGCGATCGCGGCGACCGCATGACCCTCGTAGAGCGCCTTTTCCTTGGCCATCACATTGCGCGATACGTGCCAGAAGTTAACCGCGACGCGCTCGGGGCCGATGTATTCGAACTTGTGGTCCGGGAAGTCGGCGCCGGTGATCACGGCCCGCACACCGGGCAGCGCCTTCGCCTTCTCGGTATTGATCGACTTGATGCGCGCATGAGCGTGCGGCGAGCGGACGATCTTGCCGTAGAGCGCGCCCGGCATCGCCATATCGGCCGCGTACATCGCCCGGCCGGTGACCTTCGGCACGCCGTCCGGACGGATCGGCCGGGTTCCGACAAATTTGTACCGAGACGGCGCAACATCGTTCACGGCGTATCTCCTCGCTGAACCAAGACGCTGACGGCGAGTTTAGCGGCCGGATGCGCCGCAGACAAACATAAGCGAGCGCGTCGGAAGGTGAACATCGTCGCGCCCGGTGCGAGGTCGAGCAGGATACGGGCCCACGGTTCCGCGGCGACGCGGGGCCTGCATCTGCCGCGCGATCGGCCGTCGATTGGCCCCGCGCCGCCCGCACGCCGCGATGGGGCTAATCGAACCCGCCGTGCAGACGTTCGCGCGACCTCGCCCGCTCATCGGCGCGCGGCGGGATTCAAATTTTCCGCTACCCGCCTTAGAATCCGTGCAGCATCCGATCCGGAGGAAGCCATGGCCGCCGAGCCGCAGCATTACGACCGCGAGGCCGAGGACCTCGGCAACATCGTGATGCTGGAGCACGTCAACCTGCAGGTGCCGGACCAGTCGCTGGCGAGCGCCTTCTACATTTCGGGGCTGGGGCTGACGCGCGACCCGTACATGAACACCGGCCTTGCCAACATGTGGGTCAATGTCGGCAAGAGCCAGTTCCACCTGCCGGCCGGGGAGCCTTGGGTGCTGCGCGGCGCGATCGGCCTGGTGACACCCGACCGCGACGCGCTGCTCAAGCGCCTCGACGATGTCCGCAAGCCGCTTGCCGGCACGCGATTCGCGGTCGCGGAGACTCATGACGGGGCCGCGGTGACTTGCCCATGGGGCAACCGCTTCAATCTGCACGAGCCCGACGAGGCCCGCTTTGGCGCCATTAGCCTCGGCATGCCCTATCTCGAATTCGCCGTGCCGGTGGACACCGCCGACGGCATCGCCCGCTTCTACCGCGCGATGTTCGGGGCGCAGACCTGGATGAACGACGCGGACGCGGGAAAGACCGCTTATGTCGGGGTCGGCCACAAGCAGGCGCTGCGCTTCCGCGAGAGCGACGGGCCGCTGGCGGCCTATGACGGGCACCACATCCAGGTCTACGTCCAGAACTTCTCGGGCCCCTACCGCGAGCTGTTGCGGCGCGAGCTGGTGACCGAAGAGAGCAACGCCTATCAATACCGCTTCGAGCACATCGTCGAGGTCGACACCAACGAGACGCTGTTCGAACTCGAACACGAGATCCGCAGCATGACCCACCCGCTCTATGCGCGGCCGCTGGTCAATCGCAACCCGATGCAAAGCCAGCAGAGCTATCGGATGGGCGACGACGACTGGGTTTGGGAGACGCGCCGTCTCAACCCGCGGCTGCCCGGCGTGCCGCCGATCGACACGCCGCGGGCGCAGGCGCTGAAAGCGCGGCGCGCCGCCCGCGCGGCAAGGGGGATGTAACGACGGCTGCGGTTGCCAGACGCCCGTCGGGCGCCTCGCGATGTGGCGGTCAGTCCGGGGTGCGGGTGGATTGCCAGGCGACCATCTGCCACTTGCCGCCGCGGTTGGCGTAAACGTCGGTGAAGCGGACGCCGAAGCTGTTGGCTTTGCCGCCGGAATTGACGCTGATCTTGCACTCGCCGGTCAGCACCACCGTGTCGCCGAGGTCCTGCGCCTTGACGTTTGACGGCACCACCGCGGTGTAGACCGTCGACCCCGACTCCATGTTGCCAATCAGGCTCTGCTTGGTGTCGAGCCGGGCCGAGGAATGTGTATAAACGAGGTCATCGGCGATGATGTCGTTGAGCGTCCGGATGTCCTTTTCGGCCATCGCGGTCATCCGCTTGCGGTCGAGGTCGATGATCGTCTGTCCGTTGCCTGCCATGTTTCTCTCCCTTGGTCGAGTTCACCGACCCTTTTAGCCGTCACGGCCGGGCTTGTCCCGGCCATCCACGTACACCGCACGAGGTATCGGCTGCCCTTCGTGGGTGCCCGGTCCGGGCATGACCGGTGGGTTGCCGAGCGCGAGCTAACGCACCTCCAGCACCAGCTTGCCCTGCAGGTGGCGCCCCTCGCTGACGCGATGCGCCTCGGCTGCCTCGCTCAGCTTATAGCGGGTGATCGCCGGCGGCCACACCGCGCCCGCCGCGAGCAGCTCGGCCATGCGGTCGAGATGGGCGCGGTCGCGGTCGACTTTGGGTCGCAGCACTTGCACGTCGCTGCGGCTCGGCGTGAAGCCGGCCGGCGCCGCCGCGATCCACACCAGCCGGCCGCCCGGCTTGAGCACCTCGTACGAGCGCACCTGCACCTCGCCACCGACCGTGTCGAACACCACGTCGCAGACCCGGCCCAGCGCGGTGAAATCCTCGTTCTGGTAGTCGATCACCCGGTCGGCGCCGAGCTTCTTGACGTAGTCGTGGTTTTTGGCGCTGGCGGTGGTGATGACGTGCGCGCCGATATCCTTGGCGAGCTGGATCGCAAAACCGGCGACCCCGCCGGCGCCGCCCTGGATCAAAACCGTCTCGCCCTTTTTCAGCTTGGCGGTGTCTTCGAGCGCCCACAGCGCGGTGAGGCTGGTCAGCGCCATCGCCGCCGCCTCGGCATGGCTGAGCTTTGTCGGCTTTTTGCCGATGATCGCCGCCTTCATCGCGATCTTCTCGGCATAGGCGCCTTCGGTGCCGGGTATCGTCACCCCGACCACCTCGTCGCCAATCCGGAGGTCGGCGCCCGGCCCGACCGCGCTGACGACGCCCGAGAAATCGCGACCGAGGATATGGGGGAATGTGAGGTTGCCGGTCGCGTAATGGCTGCCGCCCAGGCGCATCTTGTAGTCGGCGGCATTGATACTCGCGGCATGGATGTCGACCACAACCTCGCCCGGCCCGGCGACCGGGTCCGGCGCGTCGCCGTAGACCAGTTTATCGACCCCGCCATGTCCGGTCAGCAACACCGCCTTCATCGGCTTGTTCTCCGCGTCCATTCTGCCTTGGCGAGCTTAACGCGCTTGCGCGACCGCGTCACTTTGGCCGGGGCGGTATGATAATCACGTCGAAAAGCCGCGGCGGCCGTTTGATCCCCCAGAATTCATGGGCGAAAGGGAGAAACGCGTGGTGCGTTCCGGGCCACCCGTAAAAATAGAAAAGCTCGTGACACGGAAAATCGCCGAGTTCGCAGACTGCCAGCAGACCCTCTGTCTCGATCCGCTCCGGTGCGATCCATGGCGATTTGAGAAAATCGGTGTCGATGAATGCCTGGGGATGGTCCGGACTATAAAAGGCCAGCATCGTGTCGTAAGGCGGTGCGCCACCGGCGATCCGCAGCGGCCGTCCGACATCGCGATGCCAAAGCCGGGTCGCTGCCTCGGCCACCTCGCGATACGGTTCGCTCGCGGTCGGCAGCGACGAATAGGCGAAATTGAGGTAGGCGACGAGCGGCGAGACGGCGAGCGCCGCCAGGTTCAGCGCGACCACCAACCTTTGAGTGTCCCGCGCCAGGCGTCGCGCGTCGATCCGCGGCAGCGTCTCGCTCAGCAGCAATGGGAGCAGCGGGAAACAACCGACCATCATGTTGCTCGACAGTTTGAGTTCGAAGGCGCATCCGAGGATGACCGTCAGCAGAACCGGACATCCGACCAGAATCCAAAGAAAGTGCCGCCGCCACGGCGGGGTGGCGACCGACGGTGCAACGCCTCTCGGGCTGCGCCACCAGGCCACCGCGAGAAGCGCGACGATCGCCGCGTGGTAGAGCAGTTCGGACCCAACAAGCTGTGCTGCTGACCGCGCCGTTTCGCCAATCCCGATCCCGCTGCGGCCCAAGACGTATTTGACGGTCGGCGCCGCGGTGTTGATCAGCCAAAGCGCGTGCGGCAGGCATAAAACCGCGCAGACCGCGATTGAGATATACGGCGATGCCGATCGGTAGTAGCGGCGCCGTTCCGGGTGGACAAGCGAGGCGGCGGCGCAGGTGGCGAGCAGGATCGCCGCATAGTATTTCGAGAGCAGCGAGGCTGCCGCCAACAGCCCGAACAGTCCGGCCGCGGATAGCCGCCGGCTGTCGATCGCCCGGCAAAAGGCGTAGAGCGTCCACGGCCACAGCGACAGAAAGATGGTGTTGGCGTTGTATTTGAACGATAAAAACGTGTAAAATGGGGTCAACAACAGCAACGCGAAGGCGGTTCGCCGCTTCCAGCTGCCGGCGAACAATCCGATCAGCTGCCAGGCACCCAGCAGGCCCAACGCGGAATTGACGACGGCCAGCAGGTGAAACGCCCAGTCGCGGGTCGGGAAAACATGAAACCAGGCGCCGGCAATCCAAGCCCAGAACGGCGGGTGTTGGTTGTAGCCGAGGCGAAATTCGCGACCCCAAGCGTACGCCTCGACAACATCGCCGTGCAGCGCATGACCCGCACCGGCGACCGTGGCGTACAACGTCCAAACGATCACGAACAGCGCAAACGCGGTCGCCGTTTGCCCGAGGCCCAGTTCCCCGGCATTGGCGTCAGACGCGAGAAAGAAGCGGCTGGGCGCCAACGCGTCGACCCTCGGCCATTGACGCCGCTCGACCATTACTCCCCCGCGGCACTAGTTTCGGCGGCTCGCCTCGCCAAAAAAACCGCGGCATGCCCGCGGCTCCTGTCGTTCCTGTGAGAGTGGAACGACGTCATGCCACGGCCAACACGAAAAAGCTCCCCGCGAAGATCCGCGGGAAGCTTGTTTCGCTCGCCGTCTAAGGCCGGCGGGAGGTCCGGGTCACGCCCGATAGCGCGGTCAGTTCGGGTGGAACACCAGCGTGCGCAGCTCGATGCTTTCGCGCGGGAACGCGTCGCTTGGCGTCGTCGGGTCAGTAAACGAGGTGTGCGGCATAAAGCGCGCGCGCCCGTCGGTCCTCGAGTCCATGATCTTCAACAGCAGCGCCTCGTCACGCCGCAGCTCAGGCGCGTAGTACCATTTGTGCGCCGGATTGTAGGTCACCGAATAGGTTTCGCCGACCCGCTGCTTGTAGACGAGGTCGGACTCGACAAGGTCGTGCTCGTCGACGGTGCGCGCGTCGCACAGCGCGAGCGGCGCATCTTCCAGCGGACCCTTGGTCGGGCGCCATACGTTGATCACCTGCACCCGGCCCTTCAGCAGCTCCTCGGCATCGTCGGGCAGCAGGTCGCGCACCCGCTGCGGCCCCGAGCGGCCGGTATGGTCGACGTGGACGCGGGTGGCCGGCTGGCGCGGACCGCTGCGCGAATAATCGCGAAGGCCGGGGATGCGACGCCGCTGCACATGGTCGAACACGAAGACGCGGCTTGCCCCGGTATAGGCTTTGATGAACTCCTCGCATTCCGGGTAGTAGACGCGGCGCACTTCGTCGTCGTCCCATAAATCCTTGACCGCGGTGCGCGCCTCGACGAGGCCGAAGCCCTCGCGGTCGAGCTCCAGCTCGTGCTGGATCGGCCGCATGTCATAGATCGGCATCGTGTGCGGGTCGTAGGTCATGTTCGAGCGTTGCTCGCCCGGCTCCGGGTCGTAGGCCAGGTAGCGCGGACGCTCGGCCATCGGGGTCATGTAGTTCAGCACGCCGTCGACATGCGGCAGTTGCGAACGGTCGATCATCGAACGGTCCTCCGGCTGGGTGTCGCGTGGTCGGCTAGAACGGTGGGAAACGCGGGAAATCCGCCCAGGCGCGCTCGGCGTCCTTGTGGCAGGGCGGTTCGGGCAAGGTTATCACCCCGGCCCACCATTTGCCGAGCGCCTTGGCCGTGCGTTGCCACAGGCGGTTTGGCGTCTTTGTCCGATACGTGGTCATCATTCCCTCCAGAACGGCTTGTTGGCCAGATAGATCGCCTCGGCGCGGCTGATGCCGATGTCGTGCAGCATCTCGTCGCTGAGACCGGCCAATTCGCGCCGGTCATGCAACCGCCTGCGCCACTCGCGCAACTTTGCGACGGGATGGAAACCTCTTGCGGACATGTTAGTCCTCCTAATCTTCTTTTGCTCCCGATCAAGAAGCGGGTTGGCTTCTTGCAGGCAAACATGGGCTTCCCCAAATCAATCGGCAAACGAGAGTTTCTCAGCGTTCGGATTAGATTCGTTCATGCGAAGCAATGGCCATCTGCCGCCGCTCAGCGCGCTGCGCGCGTTTGAGGCAGCGGCACGCCTGCGGAGCTTTTCCAAGGCGGCGGACGAATTGAGCGTCACGCCGGCCGCGGTAAGCCACCAGATCCACGCGCTCGAACAGGATCTCGGGGTCGCGCTGTTCGAGCGGCGCAACCGCGCGGTCGAACTGACCGCTTCGGCCCGCGTGCTGCTGCCGGGGCTCAGCGACGCCTTTGCCGGCATCCACAATTCGGTGCGCCGGCTGCGCGCGCACAACGACACCGGGACGCTCACCGTCACCGCATCCCCGTCCTTCGCCGGCAAGTGGCTGGTGCAGCGCCTGCACCGGTTTCAGGAGCGTAACCCGGCGATCGATGTGCGGATTTCGGCAACCGATACGGTGGTCGACCTCACGCGCGACGATTTTGATATCGCGATCCGCTACGGCACCGGGCGCTACCCCGGGCTCGATGTCGAGTTGCTGCTCAAAAACGAGGTGTTCCCGGCCTGCAGCCCGGCGCTGCTCGACGCCGGACCGCCGCTTGAGACGCCGGCCGATCTTCAGCACCACGCGCTGCTGCACGACCAGGCGGTCGACCGCGACCCCCTCGTGCCCACCTGGTCGATGTGGCTCAAGGCGGCGGGGGTCGACGACGAGCCGGCACGGCACGGCCTGTCGTTCAGCACCAACGTGCTGGCGCTGGAAGCGGCGATCGCCGGGCACGGCGTGACGCTGGCCTACAGCACCACCGCGGCCGCCGACATCGCCGCCAACCGGCTGGTGCGGCTGTTCTCGCTGTCGCTGCCCGATCTGTTCGCCTATTACATCGTCACCGCGCCGGGCGCGCTGGAGCGGCCGAAGGTGCGCGCCTTCCGCGACTGGCTGCGCGAGGAGGCGGACGAGAGGCCCTAGCGGCCTAGCGGTACATCCGCAGATGCAGGCGCGGGTGCCACAGCAGCTTGCCGAGCCCGGCCACCGCCTTTGCCGTCACCGGCAGCCCGCGCTCGCGGCGCAGCGCCCGCAACACCAGCGCCGCCGGTCCGTAAACCGCGAGCTGCGCCGCCCCCGTCGCCATCAGTCGCGCCGCACGGCGCCACTCGCGCGGCCGCACCGCGGCGCAGACAAAGGTCGTGGTCTGAGCGCCGCGGAAGGCACGGCGCAGAAGATAGTCGGCCGCGAGGCGCTCGGCCGGCACGGTCTCCCACACCACCGCCTCGGCGCACCACACCATGCGGCACCCGCGCCGGGTCATCTGCCGCAGAAACACCGTGTCTTCACCACCGGTGCGTCCGAGTTCCGGCGCGAACGGCTGGTCGCCGACAAAGCAGCGCGCCTTAACGAACAGGCTGTTGCCGATGTTCCAGCGCAACAGCGACGTGCCGCTCGGCACACGCGCGTCGCGTGTGTAGACGCGGCGGCGATACGGGTCGATCGCGCCCGCCTCGGCCGGGAACCGCGGCAATACCGGCCCGACCGCGGCATCCGCGCCAAATTGCGCGAGGGTGGTCAGCAGGTTGGCGAGCCAGCCGGGTCCCGCTTCCTCGTCGTCATCGAGAAAGGCGAGGTAGCGGCCGGTCGCTCGGGCGACGCCGGTGTTGCGGGCATATGAGATGCCGGGCCGCTTCTCGTGCACGTAGCGGATCGGCACCGTCGCGCTGGCGCCCAGCGCCGCGACCACTGAAGCGGCCGAACCGTCCACGTCGTTGTCAATAACGACGATCTCGAACCCGCTCGCCCCTTGTTGCGCAACTACGCTGGCGACCGCGCGCCGCACCCCGTCGGGGCGCCGATAGGTGGGAATGACGACGCTGGTCTCGATCATCGCCGGCAGGCTGCCGCGCCGGCATTAATTTCTCGACAATGCAAACGCGCTAAGAGCGTGGCTTCCCATGCGCACCGAAGGGGTCTCTCGCTTGAGGCGCGTTTCGTTCGCCGCCCGGCTGGTCCGCGAGTTCGGCGGCCTGCTGGCGACTCGTCCTGCGTCGGTCGATTGGCCCGGCGGTGTGGTCTCGTTCACGTTCGACGACTTTCCCCGCTCGGCCTGGACCGAAGGCGGGCCGGTTCTCGAGGCGCATCGCGTGCGCGGCACCTATTATACCGCGATGGGGTTCGCGGGCGGCGGCAACCATTTGGGGCCGATGTTCGAGCTCGACGACCTGCGCGCGGCGCATGCGCGCGGCCATGAGATTGCCTGCCACACCTTCAGCCACCGCGATTGCATGCGCGCGCCGGCTGGCGAGATCGCGGCCGAGATCGAGCGCAACGGCGCGGCCCTCGTTGAAGCCCTGGACGGCATGCGGCCCGGCAACTTCGCCTACCCGTTCGGCGGCGTCTCGCAGAGCGCCAAAGCGGCGGCGCACCTGCGATTCGATACGTGCCGCGGCACCGGGCGCGGCATAAACCGCGGAATCGTCGATCTCGCGGACCTTGCCGCCAACAGCATTTACACCCGCGACTTTGACCGGGCGTTGCTGTGCCGGCTGATCGACGACGCGCAGGCGCGCGGCGGCTGGGTCATCTTTTTCACGCATGATGTGACCGACGCCCCCTCCGCGTTCGGCTGTACGCCGGCGCAGCTCGATGCGGTCGTCGCCTATGCCGTGGCGAACACGGCGGTGCTGCCGGTGCACGATGTGCTGGCACGGCTCGGGCTTGCGGCGGCGGCTGCGGTCACCGCCGCCGCCTGATCAGCGGCACCCCGGCAGCGCCAGCCGCAGC
>JAFAWI010000662.1 GCA_019241915.1 Alphaproteobacteria bacterium | reverse complement strand
CCCGCATGACCCGTGTGTCGCGTTCCACTACCACCGGCTGCGGCACGGCGAGGACGGCACGCTGATCGTGATGACCGAGAAATGACCCGCTGGAAATCCTGCCTGCTTTCCCTGGCCCTGCTGCCCTACGCTGCTGGCGCGGTGGCGCAATCGGCGGACCCCCGCGCTGCGGCAGTGAGCCAGCTCGACCGTGGCACGGCGGCGTTTCGCGCCGGCGACGTGGTGGGCGCGACACAAGCGTGGAGCGACGCGATCCGGCTGTGCCGCGCGGCCGGCGCCCGCGACCTCGAAGCGCAAGCCCTGGCTCGCCGCGGCGAAGCCTACCGCGTCGCCGGCTATTTCCGCGAAGCCGTTACCGACCTCAACGCCGCGCTGTCGCTCGCCGAGCACGACGGCGACCAGAACCTGGTCGCCGCGAGCAGCGGCGCGCTCGGCAACCTGGCGCTGTTGCTGCGGCGCAGCGCCGTCGCCGAGCCGCTGCTGAGACGCGCGCACGACATCGCGGTGCGGATCGGCGACCCGGCGCTCGCGGCGGCCAGCAGCAACGACCTCGGCAACCTCTACGCGACGCTTGGGCGCCGCGCCGAGGCACAACGCGCCTACCGCGAGGCGGTGACCGGCGCCGATGCCGCGCGCGATGCGACGCTCGCCGCAACCGCCCAAATCAACGACGCCCGGCTCGACCTGCAGCGCGGCGACGCGGCGCCCGCCGCCGGCGCGTTGGCAAGCGCGGTGCAGCGGCTCGAACAGCAGGCGCCGTCCTACGCCCGCGGCATGGCGTTGATCGCGGCGGGCTCTGCCGCTTTCGAGCGCGACGGCGCGCCGTCGGCCGAGCTGCAGGCGACCGCTTACCGGGCGTTCCGGCTCGCCGGCGACGAAAGCGCCGGGGTGCACAACCCGACCCTCGCCTCATTGGCGCAGGGCGGTCTCGGCCGCCTCTATGAGCGCACCGGCCGGCTCGACGACGCCGCGACGCTGACCGACCGGGCGCTGTTCGAGGCGCAAAAGGCGGGGGCGCCGGAACTGACCTTCCGCTGGAGCTGGCAGCGCGCCCGCCTCGCGCGGCAACGCGGGCAGATCGCGACTGCGCTTGCCGAATACCGCGCCGCGGACGCCGCGCTGCAGAAGGCGCGGCCCGACATCCCGATCGAGTACCGCGCCGGCCGCTCGTCCTACCGCAACGCGTTCGGCCCGTTCTATCTCGAATTCGCCGACTTGCTGCTGCGCCAGTCCGCTGCCGGAGGCGGCGGCGCGATACCGCTGATCCGCGAGGCGCGCGACACGGTCGAGCAGCTCAAGGAGAGCGAACTGCAGGACTATTTCCAGGATTCCTGCGTCACCAGTTTCGCCGCGCGGCAGCAATCGATCGATGCGGTGGCGCCGGGAACCGCGATCCTCTACCCGATCGTCTTGTCCGACCGGCTCGAGCTGCTGGTCAGCGTCGCCGGCGAGCAGCGCCAAATCACCCTGCCGCTGTCGGAGCCGAGCCTGCGCGACCAGGTCAACCGGCTGCGCCCGCTGCTTGAGAAACGCACTACCAACGAGTACCTGCCGCTCGCGCAACAGCTCTACAACGAGATCCTGCGCCCAGTGGAACCGCTGCTGACGCAGCACCGGATCGACACGCTGGTCGTGGTGCCCGACGGCGTTCTGCGCACCATCCCGTTTGCGGCGCTGCACGACGGCAAGGGATTTATCGTCGAACGCTATGCGGTGGCGGTGGCGCCGAGCCTGCACCTTACCGACCCCCGCCCGCTGACGAGCCAATCGCGCCAGGCGCTGGTGCTGGGAATTTCGCAGGCTGTCCAGGGGTTCGAGGGGCTTCCTAATGTAAAGCGCGAAGTCGAAGAGGTGCACGACACCGAAGGCGGCGAAGTCTTGCTCGACAACCAATTCGTCCGTGCGCGCTTTGAAAGCGAGCTGAAGCGCGCCCCGTTCGGCGTTGTCCATATCGCCTCGCACGGCCAATTCGGCGACGACCCGAGCCAGACCTTTGTCGTCGCCTATGACGGCCACCTGACGATGGACGACCTCGAGCGCACGATCAAATACGGCGAGTTCCGCGAAAACGCGCTCGAACTGCTGACGCTCGATGCCTGCGAGACCGCCGCCGGGGACGACCGCGCCGCGTTGGGCCTCGCCGGGATCGCGCTCAAATCGGGAGCGCGCAGCGCGCTCGCGACGTTGTGGTTCATCAGCGACAAAGCCTCGGGCGATCTCGTCGTCAAATTCTACGCCGCGTTGAAGCCGGGCAACGTTTCAAAGGCGCACGCGCTGCAGGCGGCACAGCGGCAATTGATCGCAGATCCGCGCTACGCCCACCCCGCGTATTGGGCACCGTTCCTGTTGATCGGCAACTGGCTGTAAACCGGAACCGAAGGAGCCAGAAATGACGGCAAGGATTGGTCTGACCGCCGCGCTGGCGACGCTGGTTATGGTCTTGGCGGCCCCGGCCTCGCCGGCGGCGGCACAGACGGCCGGCGCGGCCGCGAGCGACATCCCGAGCTACAAACCGCCGCTGCGCGGCGCACCCGGCGGACGCGTCGGCGGCGCCTCGCGCGGCATGACGGCGGCGGTGCCGGTATCGATCGAGTTGGTGGCCCCGGACAACCATACCGGCCTGACGACCAGCGCCGCGCCGGTGCTCTATTACTTTGCCTCCCGGCCGGTGAGCGAGCCGATGCGGCTGACGATCAGCGCGCCGGGTCAGGCGATGCCGCTGGTCGAAACCGCGATCCCGGCGCCCCGGCAGGCCGGACTGCAGCCGGTGCGGCTTGCCGACTATCGCGTCCAGCTCCAGCCCAACGTCGCGTACGCCTGGTCGATCTCGGTGGTGCTCGACCCGCGCTCGCCATCGCGCGATGCGGTCGCGACGGCGACGATCATGCGCACCGCGCCCGACGCGGCCGCCGCCAGCGCCGCACAGGCGGCGCCGCCGCGCCGCGCCGGCGCTCTGGCCGAGGCCGGGCTGTGGTACGACGCGGTCGCGGCCGCGGCCGACCCGGCCGCGGCCGACCGGCATGCCGCGCTCGATGCGCTGCTCGACCAGGCCGGCTTGCGGGAAGCCGCCGCGATCGACCGGCAGACCGCCCAGGCCGGCCGGTAAAGCCTCGATCGACCGGTCGCAGCTGCGGGCTTTTGCAAGAAAAAGCGCGACCAAGCTCCACGCGATGATGGCGCCTATTTCGCGCGGCGTCTTGCCGCCCGCCGGGGCGCGGGGCCATTCTGCCAGCGCAGCAGCATCGCGATGGTGACAGCCGATGATCAAACGGTTTCATGCGCTCTATGTCGGCCAGATCGACCTCGACAATATCGGGCTCAGCGGAACGCCGGCGAACGACCGGCGCTATTCGGCCGAGCGTCTGGCCGAGGTGTTCGAGACCTCGAAGCGCGTCGCGCAGGTGATGGACGAGCTCGGCTATTACTGCTTCTGGGCGGCCGAGCACCACTTCCAGCACGAAGGCTATGAGTGCATTCCCAATCTGATCCAATGGGGGTTGTGGCTGGCGACGCAGACCAAACGACTCAAGTTCGGGTGCGGCTTCAACATCCTGCCGATGTGGCATCCGATCCGTCTCGCGGAAGACTACGCGATGGCCGATATCGTCACCGACGGCCGGGTGGTGATGGGGGTCGGACGCGGCTACCACACGCGCGAGGTCGAGACCTTGGGCGGCCCGCTGCTGGATGCGGAGGCGAACCGCGCGATTTTCGAAGAAGGCCTCGACCTGATGCTCAAATGCTTCAACGAGGAAAGCTTCCACCATGAGGGCAAGTTTTTCGACGCGCCGCCGCCGGTGCCGTATCGCGGCTACGACCTCAAAGAAATCACCATGGTGCCGCGGCCCAAGCACCTGCCGGTCGAGGTGTTCATGCCGATCGCCAGCGGCCGCACCATCGACCTGATGGCGCAAAAGGGCCTCAAGGCGATGGTCACTCTCAACGGCGAGAAAATCCTCGACGACGTCATCCAAGCCTTCCACCAGGCCTGCCAGAAGTATGGCCGCACGGGGCCGATCGGCACCGACATGGTGTGGGGCGCCGGCATCTATCTCGCCGACAGCCAGGAGGAGGCGATCCGCCGCCTCGAACCGGCCCACGACGAGCGCTACAAATGGTTCGCGCCGTTCGGCTTTGTCCGTTACGCCGACGAGCACGGGCGCACCTGGGGCAGCCCCGGCGCACCGGCGACAATCCCGACCCTGCGCGAAGGGGTCAAACAGAAGGCCTGGTTCTGCGGCCGTCCCGACGAGGTGATCGCCGGCATCAAGTCGATCGAGGCCAAGTACCCCGGTCTCGAAGACTTCATGATCCACTGGGCCGAAGGCCTGTCGCCGGCCGAATTCACCGAACAGCTGCGCTGGTTCGCCCGCGACGTGATGCCGGCGTTCAACCGGCAATAGTGCAGTCGCCGGGCGCCCGGGCCGGGCGTCCAGCGTAGAATTTGCAGCGCCGCCACCGGTTCGTCGCACTCGCGCCGGGCGCGAATTTGCGGCATCGTGACGGCGGCGTGACAGGTCGGCGCTGCAAACGGCGCGGCGCAGGAGGGGGCGATGAACAGGAACTTCGTCTACGTGATGGTCGGGCTGCTGCTCGGCATCATCCTGGGGACGTTCAGCTTCTATTCATTCCCCGACAAAGCGACGGCGGCCGAGATCGCCAAGTACATGTCGCTGGTCAGCGCGATCTTTCTCAAGCTGATCAAGATGATCATCGGCCCTCTCGTGCTGTCGACGCTTGTCGTCGGCATCGGTCATATGGGCGACGCCGCGACGGTCGGGAGGGTCGGCGCCAAGACGATGGGGTGGTTTGTCTCCGCTTCGATCGTGTCGCTGCTGCTCGGGCTGTTGATGGTCGACATCCTGCAGCCCGGCGTCGGCATCGCGATCGCCGATCAGGGCAACAACACCGCCAACCTGACGACTCAAGCCTTCAGCATCGACAATTTTATCGACCATCTGGTGCCGACCTCGCTGTTCAAGTCGCTGGCCGACGGCGAGATCTTGCAGATCGTCGTGTTCTCGGTGTTCGCCGGCGTCGCGATCATGGCGATGGGCGACCGCGGCAAGCCGCTGATCGAGCTGGCCGACAACGTTGCCCACATGATGCTCAACATCACCGGCTACGTGATGAAGCTGGCGCCGATTGCGGTATGCGCGTCGGTGGCGTCGGTGATCACCAAGTCGGGGCCCGGTATTCTCTTGAACTTCGCCAAGTTCCTCGGCGGCTTCTACCTGACGCTGCTGATCCTTTGGTTCATCCTGTTGTCGGTCGGTTTCGCGGTGATCGGCCCGCGGATGATGGAACTGGTGCGGCGGATGCGCGAGCCGTTCCTGCTTGCGTTCTCGACCGCCAGCTCCGAGGCGTCCTATCCGAAAATCCTGGAACAGCTCGAGCGGTTCGGCGTCTCGAAGCGCATTGCGAGTTTCGTGCTGCCGCTCGGCTACTCATTCAACCTCGACGGCACGATGGCCTATACGACCTTCGCGGCGATCTTCATCGCCCAGGCCTATGGGGTCGACATGCCGCTGTCAAAGCAGCTGCTGATGGCGGCGACGTTGATGATCACCTCGAAGGGCGTCGCCGGCGTGCCGCGCGCCTCGCTGGTGGTGATCCTTGCGACGTTGAAGCAGTTCGGCATCCCGGAGGCCGGACTGTTTTTGATCCTTGGCATCGACCAGTTTCTCGACATGGGCCGCAGCGCGACCAACGTCATCGGCAATTCGCTCGCCGCCTCGGCGGTCGCCAAGTTCGAGAAGGACCTCGGACCGGCGACCGACGATGTCGGCGAGCCGGGCGCCGCCCCGGCGACGGCGCCCGCGTGATGCGCCGGCTCGCGCGCCGGGCGCTGCTGCTGGCGGCGTTCGCGGCGCTGCCGCTCGCCCCGACGGCCGCCGAGGACATGAACGGCGCGAACATCACCGCGCCGCCCGCCGCAAGCGAGGACAACACCCCGGCCGTCCTCAGCGGCACGCTGAAAAAGGTGCGCGACAGCGGCGTCGTCACGATTGGTTATCGCGACGCATCGTTCCCGTTTTCGTTTGTCCGCGCCGGCCAGCCGCCGGCCGGCTATTCGCTCGACCTCTGCGTCGGCATCGTCGACGAGATCCGGCGCGAGCTCGGCGATGCGCACGTGCGGGTGGCCTATCAGCCGGTCACCGCCGACACGCGCATGGATGCGGTGACCAGCGGCAAGGTCGACCTCGAATGCGGCTCGACCACCAGCAACATCGAACGCCAGAAGAGCGTGGCGTTCTCGCCGGTGATGTTTGTCGCCGGCACAAAGCTGCTGGTGAAGCGCGGCTCCGGCATCGGCTCCTACCGCGACCTGGCGGGCAAGACGCTGGCGGTCACGAGCGGCACGACCAACGAGAAGGCGATGCGCCTGCTCAACGACAAGTACCATCTCGGCATCGCGATCGTCGCCGCCAAGGACCATCAGGAATCGTACGACATGCTGGTGTCCGGCAAGGCCGCGGCGTTTGCGACGGACGACGTGCTGCTCGCCGGCTTTATCGCCGCCAATCATGCGCAGGACAGCCTGGAGGTCGTCGGCGACTTCATCACCTACGAGCCGTACGGCATCATGTACCGCAAGGACGATCCGCTGATGGCGGATGCGGTCGCGCGCGCCTTCGCGACGATGGCGCAGACCGGCACGCTCGTCGCGACCTACCGCAAATGGTTTCTGCAACCGACCCCGACCGGCGAGTTTCTCAACCTGCCGCTGTCGCTGCAGCTGACCGAAAGTCTCCGCGCGCTCGGCGTCGACCAGTTTTAAGGCATCCCCGGCGGCGCCGAGCGGCCCTCAGCCGACGCGCGGCGGCATGGTCGCACGCTGTTCAATTGCCGCTCGGCGACCCTTGAAGCGTCAGTCAAACTGAAACGTCGCGCCGTCCGGGGACAGGCTCATGCCGACAATGGCTGGAGCCGGCCCCACCACCGCGGGCAAACGCGCCACCTTGGCCTCGCATGTCAGGGTCAGCACCAGCAGCGATCCGAGGTCCTTTATGACGGCTTGCGGCTGGCAGGCGTCCCCGACTGACTTCTGCAAAGCGTGTTCGGGCGCTAGGCGGCCCTCAATTCGAGTTCCCCCTTGGTGACCGGCTCAAATGCGTCACCATCGCCGCCGCCGCGGCGGCGATGCGCGCCACCGCCGGCACATCGACCGAATGCGGCCAGCGGTCTTGCGTCAGGTGAAACCACCGGTTGGTCCCGACCAAGGTCAGGTAGCGGCCGCCATCGCGGTGGATGTCGCGGGTTTCGCCGCTCGGCATGAACCACGGCCACGGCATGTCGTCGGGCGGCTGACCGGCTTCGGCCAGCGCCGCGACCCCGAGCCGGCGCAGATCGTCCTGGTTCGACACCAGCGACAGCACGCTGCCGGCGGCGCCGAGATTGGCGCCGTAATGGACCCAGGTCGCGCCGCCCGGCTTGTCCCAGCCCGGCCGCCGTGCGAGGAAATCGTCAAGGCCGCTATGGCCGAGTTCGTGGCCGGTATTGGCGGTGAACACGACGTCGCACGCCGGCGGCGCGGCGATCAGCGCACGCAACGACTCAAGCCAGCAGACGAGGCCGCCGCCGCGCTCGGCAGTCGATTGCCACCACGAACTGCGCGGTGTCATCACCACCAGCGGCGGACCGCTGCCGGAGCTGCGGCTGTTGAGAGCAACGACGACATTTCCGCCGCGCGTCGCGACCCGCCGACTGTCGACGACGAGGCGGGCCAGTTCGCCGCGCGCCGCGGCGGCCAGCACCACCTCGCGCGCTGTGCTCGGCACATGAAGCGCCGGGGCGCCGTAGGGCTCGCGGAACTGCTCGGCGTTGAGCAGGCCCAGCCCCGGCTCGTCACCTTGGCAGACGATGACAAGCGCACGGTGGCCGCCGGCCTCGCGCAGGCGGCGGGATTCGCCGCTATAGACGGCGCGCGGTGTCAGTTCCTCGACGGCGATGTCGTGGCCGACCCGTCCTTCGATAGCGCCCGGTCCACTCGGCGGCGCATCGAACACCGGGACGCCGGCAATCCGCTCGCCGCCAACGTCGATATACGCCACCACCGGATCGAGCCGCTCGAAAGCGAACTCCTCGATCGCCGGCTCGGCGCCGAGCGCCGCGGCTTCCGCCGCGAGCCACGCCCCGCCCGCGAGGTCGCCCGCGGTGCCGGTGCGGTGGATGCCGTGCCCGTCCCATTCGGTGAGCCAGCGCGCCGCGCGGTTTTCTGCTTCTGTCATGGGCGCGTCACCCTGTTATCATCGTGCCGACAGCCGGCACTATAGAGGCCGGCGTTGGGGAAACGCGCATGAAGCTCCAATACGGCTGGGTCATCGTCGGCGCCGGGATCGTCATCACCTGCATCGGCTTTGGCACGGCGCTGTCGCTCGGCGTCTTTCTGCAGCCGATGGCACTGGCGACGGGCTGGTCGCGGGCGGCGATTTCAAGCGCGGCGATGATCGATTTCCTGTGCATGGGCGTCGCCTCGCTGTTCTGGGGTGCGATGTCGGACCGGTTCGGCACGCGGCTGGTCGTTATCAGCGGCGGCGCGCTGCTCGGCGCCGGGCTTATCGCGGCGAGCCGGGTTACGTCGATCGAGCAGTTTCTGTTCGCCTTTGCCTTTGTCGGCGTCGCCGCCGGCAGCTTCTACGCGCCGCTGACCGCCGCAACGACGCGCTGGTTTGTCCAACACCGCAGCCTCGCGGTGGCCATGGTGTCGGCCGGCATCGGCCTCGGTTCGACCACGATCGCGCCGCTCGCGCGCTGGCTGATCACCAGCTATGACTGGCGCACCGCGCTGTTCGTGCTGGGGGTCGTCGCCTGGGTTCTGATCGTCGGCGCGGGGCTGCTGCTGCGCCGGCCGCCGGCGCAGACCGCCGCAGCATCGGCTGCAGGCGGCGATCGCGAATTCACCGTCGCACAGGCGCTGTCGACACCGCAATTCGCCGCCATCGCCGGCACGCATTTCGCCTGCTGCGTCGCGCATTCGGGTCCGATTTTTCACATGGTCACCGAAGCGATCGATTGCGGCGTCGCGCCAATGGCGGCGGCGACGGTGATCGGCGTCGCCGGGCTCGCCTCGGTCGGCGGGCGCGTGGTATGCGGGCTCTTCGCCGACCGCTTTGGCGCCAAGCAGGTGCTGCTCACAGGGCTCGCCGTACAGGCGGCGGCGATCAGCCTTTATCTGGTGGTCCACGACCTCGGCGCGTTCTACGCGCTGAGCGTGATGTTCGGCATGGCCTATGGCGGGATCATGCCGCTCTACGCGACCTTGGTTCGCGAATATTTTGGCGCGCGAATCATGGGCACCGTGTTCGGCGCGGTGGCGATGCTGTCGACGATCGGAATGGCGGTCGGCCCGTGGGCCGGCGGCTGGATCTACGATCATCTCGGCGGCTATTTTTGGCTCTATGTCGCCTCGTGTGCGATCGGCCTCGGCGCCATCGCGATCGCGCTGAGCTTCCGCCCGCCCGAAGCCCCCGTCGCATTGCGCCCGAGCCTGGCGGCGGGGGATTAGGCCCGCTCGGTGGACGCCGAATGCGGTCTTTTGGTCATTCCTGCGAGAGGGGTGGCTGCCTGCCGTCGCCAGCCCGACCGAGCCAAACGATCAGCCGACGACCGCGATCCCCTGCACCTCGACCAGCATTTCGGGGCGGGCGAGCGCGCGGATCGTGATCAGCGCGCTCGCCGGGAAGTCGGCGCCGAAGATTTCCTTGCGCAGCTCGACAAAACGGTCGCCGTAGCGCTGGTCGGTAATGAACACGGTCATCGTCACCATGTCGCCGAGCTTGCCGCCGGCTTCCGTCAGCGTGTCCCCGAGCCGGCGGAACACCTCACGCACTTGGCCGTCGAAATTGCCGGCGAGCGAGCGGCCGGCCGCATCCTCGATCGCTACCTGGCCGGCGAGCCAGACCGTGCGCCCGCCTTCGGTGATCACCGCCTGCGAATAGGCGCGCGCCTCGGCACGCTCGCGCTTGATGTGGCTGCGGGTGTGCGGCATGCGTCCCTCCTCCGCTCGGCAGAGGGACTATAGCGTGTGTCGGCCCACCCGACGCTCCTCCAACAGCGTCCGCCGGCAAAGAAGCAGCGCTCCCGATGCCGCGCGCGCCTATTGGCCGCGCAGGATGGTGACGCCGTCGCGGTGGTTTTCGACACGCGGCGGCTCCACCACCAGCACGCTGCTGGCGCGGCAGGCGTCGAGCTGGGTCGCGCTCAGCTGCGCAGCGGGTCGGTCGCACAGGCTCTGCGCAACGGCCGGCACGCCGGGCGTCAGCGACGACAGCGCCAGCGCGGCCACGGCAAGGGCATATCGGGTCATGGCGTAATCCTCTGCTTGATGCAGGGATTAACACGCGAGACCCAACGATCCTCCCGCGTGCGGTGTGGCAAAGCGGATCAGCAAACGCCATCCGCCATGCTGCGATGCGGCGGATCGCAGCCGGCTGTGCCGGTGATCCGCCCTACCCGCCTATGCCGCGAAGATCTCGCCGAGCCGGCGGATCGAGCCGAGCGCGCGTTCCTGCGGCAGCCCCGGCCACTGGCAGCGCATGATGAAATGGTCGACCC
>JAFAWI010000588.1 GCA_019241915.1 Alphaproteobacteria bacterium | reverse complement strand
TTTCCTCATGGTCAGCCAGAAGCAACCCGCTTCAGTGCTCTAGCGCTCCGCTCGGCCGATCTGCATGGGTGGCGATGCAGCGAGCTATTACGTCTCGGTATCGTCGCTATACCGAGAGTAAACCAAATAGGTCGTCGTGATGTCGCGAATCGACCGCAAGTAATTACGGTCGGTCCGGAATGACGTTAGTTTCAGTACTCCTTGTAGCTCAGGAACTTGCCGCTCATCGTCAGTTTGACGCGGTCGCCTTTCTGGTCGGGTTGGCGCTCGATCGCCATGTCGAAATCGATGGCGCTCATGATGCCGTCGCCGAATTCCTCCTGGATCAGCTCTTTCCAGGTCGTACCGTAGACGTTGACCAGCTCGTAGAAGCGGTAGATCAGCGGGTCGCTGGGCGGCAGGGCCGGCAGCGACCCACGATACGGCACCTCCTGAAGCAGCAGCGTCTCTTCTTCGCCGAGGTCGAAAATCTTCGCGGCGCGCTCGGCCTGCTCCGGCCCCAGCTTCATCTGGCCGAGTAGCGCGGCGGTCAGGTAGGTCGGCGAGCCGCCGCCGATCTCGGCGCAGATTGTTTTCCACGTCAGCCCTTTGAGCCGTTTCGCGGAGAGGATTTTTTCGGTCACGTCGGCACGGATCATCTCGCTCTCCCTCATGAAGCCGTGAAGCTCTCCGCAACGGTCATGCCAGGCGTTATCATTCCTGTCTCTAAATTACCGCAGGTTCAAAAGGCGGCCGCCGCGGATGGTAATGAAGCTGATCGTCGCGGTGCTGATCGTGCTCGGGCTCGGTCTTGCTGTCCGCATCTATATGAGCCGGCCGGCGGAAGATGCGCTGCGCCCGGACGAGCACGTCGAAATTCGCGATCTGCGCGATCCGCTACCGGGTAACGCGTTTCTCGCGTGCCCGCCGGACCACTGCCGGGCGACGGCGGCGCCGAGCCCGGTATTCGCCGTGTCAGCCGAGCGGCTCGCCGAATTATGGGGCCAGATGCTGGCCGGAGAATCGAACGTCGTCATTGTTGCGGCCGAACCCGAGCGCGGCCGGCTCACGGTGATCCAGCACACGCCGCTGCTGCATTTTCCGGATGTCGTCACGGCCGAATTCGTCGCGCTGGGCGCGGAGCGCGGAGGCATCGCCGTTTACAGCCGGGCGCGCTACGGCAGCGGCGATTTCGGCACCAACCGCAAGCGCGTCGTCGATTGGCTCGGCAAGCTCCAGAAACTTGCCGGTCAGTAGAGCCCGCCGGTGCCGGTGAGCGGCCGGCGGGGCGCCGAGGGGGGCGGCACGACGGTGCCGATCGGCAGCCGGGCATTGGCGCTGATCACGCCGCCGCTCGCCGGCAGCTGGGTATCGGGATCGCCTGCATCGGGCATCGCGGCCATCTGCGGCCCGCTATAGCCGCTGCCGGGCTCGGTACCGGGCCGAAACGCTTCGAGGACGGCCTGCGGATCGCCCGCGGCGGTGCGCTGGCCGGTGATCGAGTTGACCAGCACCATCGTGGCGCCGGGCGCGTCGGGGAACGGCAACGCCGGCGCGTCCTTGAGCGCGGCGCTCATGAAGTCGCGGAAGATCGGCGCGGCGACATTGCCGCCGGTCTCGCCGTCGCCCAGCGTGCGCGGCGTGTCGAAGCCGACATAGGCGCCGGCCGCGAGATCGGGTGAAAACCCGACAAACCAGGCGTCGAACCATTCGCTCGAAGTGCCGGTCTTGCCGGCAATCGGCTTGCCGACCGCGGCGACCTTGATGCCGGTGCCCTGTTGCACGACGCCTTCCATCATCGACACGATCTGGTGGTCGGCGATCCCGTCCACCAGCGGGTCGGTCTTGGCCGGCTTGAAATAGATCGGGTTGTTGGCGTAGCTCGCGCCTTTGAGCCAGATCATCGACGGCTCCGCCGCGCCCGCGGGCTTGTAGAGCCCGCCGGTGTCGGCGCCGGTGCGCGGGCCGGCGACGACGTAGCAGGCCGGGCAATTGGCGAGGCCCTTCTGGTAGACGATGCGGCCGTCGCGGTCCTGCACCAGGTCGATGATCGACGGCAATAGCCAGTGCCCGCCATTGTCCAGCATCGAGTAGGCCGCGGTCATGCGGTACAGCGTCGTATCGCCGGCGCCGAGCGCCATCGAGTAGTACAGCGGCATCTTGTCCATGATGCCGAAATCCTGGACCGTCTTGGCGATTGCCGGCAGGCCGATCAGCGAGGCGAGGCGGGCGGTTGCCAGGTTGCGCGAATGGACCAGCGCCTGCCGCAGCGTCGTCGAGCCGACATAGTTCCCCTCGTAATTGGCCGGCGACCAATCCGGCAAGCCCGGCCCTTGCGGCAGCGAAATGGGCGCGTCCTGGATCACGCTCGAGGGGGTGTAGTCGCCCTGCAGCGCGGTGACGTAGACAAAAGGCTTGATCGACGAGCCCGGCTGGCGCCGCGCCTGCACCGCGCGGTCGAACTGGCTGTCGTGGAAATCCCAGCCGCCGACCAGCGCAAAGGTGCGGCCGGTCTTCGGGTCCATCACGACGAAGCCGCCGCTGATATCGGGGACTTGACGCAGCCCGTAGAGCAGTGCGGCGCTGCGCTGGACGGCGGCCTTCGGGGCGTTCGCCGCCGCTGCACCGGCCGGCGCTGCCGCGCCGAGCGGCTCGACATAGACGAGATCGCCCGGGTTCAGAACGTCCTGAGGGCGATAGACGCCGGCGCCCAGCCGCTGGTCGGGCAGCGTCTTGCGCGCCCAGCTCATCTCGTTTAGCGGGATGCGGCCCGCGGCGCCGCTCTTCAGAGCAATGGTCGCACCGCCGCTGTCGACGCCCGTCACGGCGGCAACGCGCCAGTCCGGCATCGCCGTGGGGTCGGTCATGGTGCGCAGCGCCGTCTCGGCGGCGGCGACGTTCTGCAACCGCTGCAGCGGTCCGCGCCAGCCGTGGCGGCGGTCGTATTCGACCAGACCGGCGTGGAATGCGCGTTCGGCTATCGCCTGGTACGTCGGCACATAGCTGGTGCGCACGGTGAGGCCGCCCTCGTAGACCGCCTTTTCGCCAAAGCGGTCGACCAGCTCACGCCGCACCTCCTCGGCAAAATAGCCGGGCTGCCCGACCTCCTGCGTACGCGGCGTAGCGCCGAGCGGCTCGCTCTTGGCGTTTTGCGCGTCGGCCGCGGTGACCCAGCCCTCGTCGGCCATCCCATCGATGACCCAATCGCGCCGCGCTTTGGCCGCATCGGGATGGCGCACCGGATTGTAGTTGTTCGGCGCCTTGGGCAGCGCCGCGAGAAACGCCACCTGTGCAATGTCGAGCTCGCCGATATGCTTGGTGAAATAGGTCTGCGCCGCGGCTTCGACGCCGTAAGCGCCGGCGCCGAAGTAGATTTCGTTGAGGTAGATTTCGAGAATACGGTCCTTGCTGAGCTGGCTTTCGATCCGGTAGGCGAGCAGCGCCTCCTTGATCTTGCGCGCGACCGAGACCTCGTTGCTGAGCAGGAAGTGGCGCACCAGCTGCTGGGTGATGGTCGAGGCGCCGAGCGGCCGCTGCCCGCGCCCATAGCGCATCACGTCGGCCAGCGCGGCGCGCAGAATCGACATCGGGTTGACCCCGTTGTGACTGTAGAAATCGCGGTCCTCGGCGGCGAGGAATGCGTGCACGACCAGCGGCGGGATCTGCTTCAACGGCACGATCGTGCGATTTTCCGCGGCGAACTCCGCGAGTAGGCTGCCGTCACCGGCATAAACCTTGGTGCCGGTGGCCGGCTGATAGCTCAGCAGTTGCTGGTGGTCGGGCAGGTCCTCGCTGAAATGCGCGACCGCCAGCGCGATGCCGCCGCCGACCAGGATCGCGCCGAGCACCGCCATGACAAAGATCAGCCGGGCCAAACCGCGCAGGAAGCGCGTCACTCCGGTCAGCACAACGACCCCGCGCTGATAAAGGCGAGACATGCGTCATTAAATGCCATGACGGCCCCCCGGGCCGCCAGAGGGGGATTTGTCGCTGGCGGCACTCCGGCAAACACGGCGTGGGCGCGATCATTCCGGGCGACCCTCAACCAAATTTTTACGTCTGCGCGCCGATAAGGAAGCATCACGCGCGGTGGTTTTCGGGGAACGCCGCGAGGGAGGCCGACATCGGCGATATCGCACCGCTCTATGCCGAGGCCGGAGGCGAGGCCAAAGGCCGCTCCCTGTTCACCGACGCGCGGCTGGAGCAGGCCTACCTTTACTGGCGGAGCAAGGCGGGGACGCGGGCGATGCCGAGCCGGGCCGATATCGACCCGACCGAGATCCCGCGGCTGCTGCCCGACGTCATGCTGGTCGAATGCCTCGACGGCCGTTACCGCTACCGTCTGATCGGCACCGAGAATGCCAGCGCACAGGGCGTCAATGCGACCGGCCGCTTTCTCGACCAAGTGCTGCCGGGGCCCGACTACCGCGCGCACGTCCTCGCACTGTACGACGAATGCGTGGCGCAGCGCCGCCCGCTCTATAGCGAGTGCCTGTTTTTCGCGCCGTCGCGGCGCGAGCCCGAGCGGCACACCAAAGTGCTGTTCATGCCGCTTTCGAGCGACGGGGAGAGGGTCAATATGGTGTTCGTCGTCCAGGTGTTTCATTACATCGACCGGGCGACGCGCGAGCGCCATTTTGTCGAGGCGCGGCCGTACAAGGAAATCGTCCACATCCTGGTATGACGGTTGCACCGGCGGCGTGCGCCGCAGGCTGACGGCGCCGCCACGCAACCCGGCTGGCCGGCAGTCGGCGCGGAAAAGGCGGTGCCGCGGTGCGGCGGCCGGGCTGCGCCGGACCCGCCCGGCTATCTGACGACGCCGGTGCTGCCCATGCCGTCGAGGCACGGGGTGCCGACAGCGAGCGGCGCCCAGGTCGCCGAATAATCCTGCGCTTGGCCGGCCCGCGGGCCGGCGGTGAAGAAGCATACGGTGCTCATGCCGACGGTGCGGCGCGGGTTGCCGGCGCCGACATAGCCGGTGCTGCCCATGCCGTCGAGGCACGGGGTGCCGACCGGCAGCGGCGACCACGTCGCCGCGTAGTCGACGCTGCTGCCGGCGCGCGGGCCGGCAGTAAAGGTGCAGACCGTGCTCATCTGCGCGTGCGCGGACCCCAGTCCCAACAGCACCAACCCACCCGACAGCCCGAACAGGCGCGCAACGTGCTTTCTAGCCATTAAGTTGATCCTTCCCGAAACAAGCGCGCCTCAATAGCGCAATCCGGGCGGATCTCCTAGTTTGCCTTGGCGCCGTCGCTGCCCTTGGTGATGGTCAACAGCGCCGCGCCGACGGCGGGGGCGATGCGGGTACATTTGTCGTCGCTGATCCCCGCCCCCGTCAGCTGCAGCACGACCCCGTTATCGGTGTCGCTGCTGCCGCTGCCAAAGGTCACGCTGAGCCCGCTGTCGCCGCAATCGAGCCCCCACATCACGCTCGCCGGCATGACCGTGACCCCGGACGCGGTTCCGGTGCGGTCGACGATTACCAGGATGCCGTCGCGAAAGCTCACCTGGTCGCGCAGGCGGCGCTGCAGCTCGGCAATCGCTTTTCCCTCGTCCTGCAGCAGAGCGAGGTCCGATTTGACCAGATCCGGGTCGGCGGTGAGCTTCGGCTCCGCCGATGCCGCGCATGACGCCGCCAGCGATGCGGCGGCTGCCAGCCGGACGAGGGGCGTCATGACGCCGGCTCCCGGCAATGCATCAGGCTGATCGGTTTGAGGCTCATCACCACCTCGCCGCGCTGGTTCCGCACCTCGACGAGGCTGGTCACGACGCCCTGCTCCGGCTTGGAGCGCGAGCGGCGCGCGCTCAGCACGGTCGCCCGCAGGCTCAGCCGATCGCCCGGCCGCACCGGGCGCAGCCAGCGCAATTCGTCGAGCCCGGGCGAAGCGAGATTGCCCGGCTTGGGCACGAAATGACGTTCGAGCAACTGCATCATCAGCGCGCCGGTGTGCCAGCCGCTGGCGATCAGCCCGCCAAACGGGCCCGTCTCGGCTGCGCTCCTGTCGACATGCATCGGCTGCGGGTCGTAGCGCCGGGCAAAGCCCAGAATGTCGTCCTCGCCGACCTCGATCGGGCCGCCGCCAAAGACGGCCCCGACCGGATAATCCTCGAACCAGCGGCCCGGCTCGCGGCGCATGTTGTCAGTCATCGCGGCGCGGGTCGGCAAAGTCGATGAACCGCACCTCATCGCTCGCCGTGTCGAGCACGGCGCAGCTGAGCCGGCGGCCGTTGCCGTGGTCGCGCGCATCGCCGGCCGAACCCGGGTTGACCACCAGCACCCGGCCGCAACGCTGCGCGACCTGACGATGCGTGTGGCCATAGAGCACGATGTCGGCGTCGGCTTCGGCAAAGCGCGCCAGTTCGGCGCTGCCCGGCAGGACGTAGTCGCCGCGCGGCTCCCATGGTGTCGAATGGACCAGCAGCAGCCGCTTGCCGCCGCGCTCCAACGCCGCGCGGGGCGGTTGTGCGGCGAGCCACGCCATCAGCGCCGGATCGTTGCCGGCGCGCGCCCGCGCCCGCTCGCCTAGCGCGCCGAAAAAGCCCTCCTCGTGGTTGCCGACGATGGTGATCGCCTCGCGCCGCTTGAGCAGCGCGGCAACCTCGTTCGAAAAGCGATACTCCCAGATGCTGTCGCCGAGACAGATGAGCTCGTCGACATCGCCCATCAGCGCCAGCGCACGTTCGAGGCCGGCGGCGTTGCAATGGATGTCGGAGACGATGCCGATGTTCACGCCCAATTCCCTTCGGAGCGCGCGGATGTTGCCGCCGGCGCGGCTTTAGTCAAAGGCCAATTCGCGCTACCCTGCCCTGCACCGCCGCTCCCCCAGGCAGGAGGTTGCGTTGACCATTGTCCTCAACCACACCATCGTCCCGGCCCGCGACAAGGTCGCGTCGGCGGAGTTCTTCGCCCGCATCTTCGGGCTCGAATACCGCGGACCGCATTCGCATTTCGCGCCGGTGCAGGTCAACGAGGCGCTGACGCTCGATTTCGACGAGCGCGAGCGGTTCGAGCCGCACCACTATGCATTCATGGTCAGCGAAGCCGAGTTCGACCAGATCTTTAGCCGGATCAAGGCTGAAGGCATCGGCTATGGCAGCGGGCCGCGCGCGCGTGCCGACGGCGAGATCAACCGCCGCCGCGGCGGCCGCGGGGTCTATTTCGACGACCCCAACGGTCATGTGCTCGAAATCATGACCGCCTGAACGCCGTCGCCGACAACCCGCGTTTCGCGGTAGGCGGCGTACCGAGCCGTTTAGATGAACGGGACGATGGACGTCATCCGTTTCAAATAGGTCAGCCGGTGCGTATTCTTCGGCTCCTGACGGACCGCGCCGTATAGGGGAGGCAGCCTATGACCAGTTTCCGCATCGCCCTGGTGCAGCCGATTACCGTCCCGCCGCCGGATGACGAGACGAACGTCGCCGCCGCGATCGAATGGATCGGCCGCGCCGCGAGCCAGGGGGCCGACTTTGTCTGTTTTCCGGAGAGCTATCCCGGCCCGTGGCGGATGCCCGCGAGCTACGACCCGAGCGAGCGCATCGCCGCCGCCGCCGCCAAGCATGGCGTCCATGTGGTGTTCGGCACCGTGGAGCCGATCGATCCCGCAACGGCGACGGCCTACAACCTGACCTGCATGGCCTTCCCCGACGGGCAGCCGGTGGCCCGCTATCGCCGCTCGCACCCGAATGGCCCATGGATCTATACCGGCGGCAAATACTGGGAATTCCAGTACGTCGCCGGCAACGACTACCCGGTATTCGACACTCCGCACGGCAAGGTCGGCCTCGCGATGTGCAGCGAGGTCTACATGCCCGAGGTGACGCGCGCGCTGGCGCTGCGCGGCGCCGAGCTGATCTTCATGCCGGCCGGGCTCGACAAGCGCCGCCTGTGGGAGACTTGGCGGACACTGCTTTGGGCGCGGGCGATCGAGAACCTGGCGCTCGTCGTCTCGACCCAAAATCTGCTGTCGCACGCAAACCGCGGCCTCGCCATCGTCGCGGCGCCCGAATCGGTGCTCTACGAGAGCGCGATCGCCGGGATGGGGGTGGTCGAGGTCAACCTCGACCGGGTGCGCGAGCTGCGGATGGGCCGCGACGGCGGCAGTTCGTCCGAAAGCTGCGGCGCCAAGCAGGGTGTGCTGTCCGAGCAGTGGCAGCGGCCCGAGCTCTACGACAGCTTCTATCCGCGGCCGCTCAAACAGGCGGCCGAGTAATCGGCGAGCTGCGAAAAGGCGTAGCAGCGCGGCGCAACCGTGATGCGCTGGCTTCCGAGCGATTGGCGCACTGGCTTAACCGACTGGAAGCGGAGTTCGCCGAGCGCGTCCTCCCGATAGACCGTG
>JAFAWI010000482.1 GCA_019241915.1 Alphaproteobacteria bacterium | reverse complement strand
CCACGCGGCGGCGCAAAATAGAGACCCGACGCTGCTCACCTCGGGCGCCGGGTTTTCTAATGCTCTAGGTTTCTATGCCCTAGTACCTAGAGACTAATAAAAACTAAAGGTATGGCTGCTCCTCTATGGGGCGGGACCAGCCTATGAAAAACCCCAGCGACAAAGAAGTCATACGAGCGCTGCTCTCCTTCGCGAGCGTGCTGTGCTTATTTGCGTTTCCGACGATCTTGCTGTGGCAGGCTTTCAATTTTCTCAGCACCGGATATTGGCCGATGCTGATCGTGGCGGATGCGCTGCCCGCTCGCCCGCATATCGAATGGCAAGAGTTCGATAAGGCCATCGCTTGGGCTTATGCAAAGCCGCTCTCGGGGGTGGCGTTGGCGACCGGTATCCTGCTTCTTTGTCTCTCTACGACGCTACGACGGTAGTTTTTTCCGGCTACCACCTAGCCCGGCGTGCTATGCGGTGGCACCAGCACCCGCTTCGATTGCGGCCATCAGGCACCATTCCGCCGGCGGATCGGCATGCGCCAGGCTGCTGCAAAACCTTCGACGCATGCGAATCGGTAGTGCGCGATATGGCCGCCGACGACAGCAGCACTCTAGCGCGCCGCCGCAAATAGGCCGATGGAAGGCCGCGTGTCTGACGCATACGCTAATGCACAAGGCACCGTCCCGCTCTGCCACATCGGCCAGTCGTGTGACCCGGTTGATGTCTATCAGATGCGCCGGCCGCGCCAGGCGGAAGGCCATGACGGGACGAGGCGCTGCCCGCCGGCCAGACGCGGCTCCAGCGGCGCCAATTCAGCCAGCAACCCGATCGCGTCGTCGATTGTCGCCGGCCGATGATAGGTGGCGGGCGCCGGCTTCACGGGGTCTCTCGCGCGACCGGGATGCTTTCAAAAGTGCGGCTCGAACGCGCTGGGACGTCAGCGGCGTTTCGTTAATCTCGACCCCCAACGGCGCAAGCGCGTCGCGAACGGCGTTGGCGACCGCGGCCGGCGGCGCCACCGCGCCGCCCTCTCCCATACCCTTCATGCCGTACTCTGTCGCAGTTGCCGGGTTATGCAGATGCCCGAGCTTGATCGGCGGCACCTCGAATGCCGCCGGAAGGTGATAGTCGAGCAGGCTGGCCGCCAACGGCTGCCCCTGGTCGTCGTAAGGAATTTCCTCGAACAGCGCCGTTCCTATACCCTGGGCGACACCGCCCCGGATTTGGCCCTCGACGATCATCGGGTTGACCATCGTGCCGCAGTCTTCGGCGACAGCGAAGTCGAGGAGATCGATGAGACCGGTTTCCGGATCGACAGCGACAACCGCTCCATGCGTCGCGTAGGAAAAGACCCCGGTGCTGATGCTCGGTTCGTATGTCACGACCGCCTCGAGCAACGGCTCGACCCCGGCGGGCAGCCCGTCCATCCGCAGAGCGCCACCTTGGCGATTTCGGCGATTGTCACCGACCCGTTCGGGCCGAGCACCGATCCACCGGCGCATGTCACCGCAGCGACATCGCATTGCAGCAGGTGAGCGCCGATCCGCATCAGCTTCTCGCGCAGCGATCGGCTGGCGCGGGCAACGGCGCCGCCCGACATCACCATGCTGCGCGAGGCAAAGGTGCCAAAGCCAAAGGGGCTGGTTTCCGTGTCTCCATGTCGAACCGAGATACTCGCCGGGTTGATGCCCAGCTCGTGATAGGCGATCTGCGACAGCGCCGTCTCCAGCCCTTGACCATGCGACTGGATGGCGACCATCAGCACGAGTGAGCCATCGGTCAGGATGCGCGCGGTACAGCTCTCATACCCCGGAATAATCGCAGCGCCGCGCGAGGCAAACTCGGCTGCGCCATGCGCCGTCTGCTCGGTGAAGCTAGCAAAGCCGACGCCGACCAACCTGCCATCCGGCTCGCCTCGGCGTTGACGCTCGCGGATCGAGGCGACGCCCAGCAATTCGGCGCATAGCCGGACACACGCCGCGTAGTCGCCGGTATCATAGTGCATCCCGGTCACCGAGACGTACGGCATTGCGGCAGTTGGGATCATGTTGGCAATGCGCACATCAACTGGGTCGCGGCCGAGCGCTCGCGCGACCTCGTCGATGGTGCGCTCTATCGCAAAGGTCGCGCCGGGCCGGCCAACGCCGCGATACGGGCCGAGCGGTCCCTTGTTCGTCGCGATCGTGAAGGTGCGCGCGCGGTAGTTCTCGATCGTGTACGGCCCCGGCAGCGTGCGGGCGGCCATGTTTGCTTCCTGGTACGGGCCCTGTGGCCAAAGCCCATAGGCGCCCGCGTCGACGACGATGTCGGTCTCAATGCCAAGAATGCGACCGTCGCGATTGGCATAAGCTGTTAGCTTGTACTGATGATCCCGGGAGTGTGCCGCGGTTAGCAAGTGCTCGGTACGATCCTCAATCCATCGCACTGGATGGTCGAGTTTGAGCGCGAGCGCCGCGAGGATCACCTCCTCCGGATAGAGCCTCGCCTTGGGCCCGAAGCCGCCGCCGACGTCGGGGGCGACAACGCGAAGCCTGCGCTCCTCGATGCCGAGGGTCTCGGCGATGGCGACCCGCACGGTATGGGGCGTCTGGGTCGAGACGTAAACGACCACCTCGTCCAGTCGGTAATCGCGATAGGCGAGCACGGCTCGCCCTTCAAGCGGCGACCCGGACTGCCGCCGCATGCGGTACTCGCGCCGGATCGTTATCGCCGCTTCGCGGGCGGCCGCCTCGATATCACCGCCCCCGACCGCGCGTTCGATAAACAGGTTGTCGCCCCACTGGTCATGGACCAGGGGCCCGCCCGGACTGAGCGCGGCTGGTGCGTGGACGACGGCATCCAAGACCTCGAAATCGATCTCGACACTCGCGGCCACATCTTCCGCTTCGGCGCGCGACGGCGCTATGCACGCTGCAATTGCCTCGCCGACATACCGCACCTTGTCTGTCGCGAGCGGCGGCCAAGCGGGTGATTTGGCACCTGTCGCCTGTGTGACAACGCGGATCGGCTGCATCTGCGGCAGGTCGGCAGCGATAAAAACGCGGCCGCGAGCAGAAGCCGGGACGGTGATGGAGCGTAGCCGCGCGTGCGCGTGCGGGCTGCGCAGAAAAACCACTTCCGCCAAACCCGGCAGACGGATGTCCGATACGAACTGCCCGCGGCCGCGCAGGTGCCGGTCGTCCTCCCGGCGCGACAGCGAAGCGCCAATACCGAAACCTTGCTTGGAAACTGGCGGGTTCATCCGCTCACCCCCTGTTCCGGCTCGAACTATCCCCGTCACCGTCGGCCATCGCCGATCGCACCGGAACGCAGCATAAACCGGCGGTTGACCCTTCGTCCCCAAAGGACTGGATCAGGTCAGCGTGATTTGCGACGGCCCCTTGCTGCGCCTCTCTCGGGCCGCAGTGTCGCCTCGGAGTGACATCCACGCGGCGTGCCATGGTGATCAAGAACCGAAGACAGGAGTTCGCTTGCTTGAGGGCGATCCTGCTCTTCGAAGAGTGGGACAAACGGATCGTCGACGTCAGTCAAATGCAG
>JAFAWI010000379.1 GCA_019241915.1 Alphaproteobacteria bacterium | reverse complement strand
ACATTAAGCTCAATTCTATTCGGCAAGGCGCGGGCCTCTCAGCACCCAAAACGAAAGCGGCCGGGGCGAACCCCGGCCGCTGATCCTACCGGCTTGAGCCGGCGGTGACGCCGCCTCAGTTGAGGCCGTAGAGCCGCACCACATTGTCGTGGACGATCTTTTTCTGCGTGGCGGCCGAGAAGCCGACAAGGTTCTGTTCGAGCGTGGCGCGCGAATTCGGCCAGATGCAGTCAGGGTGCGGGTAATCGGCGCCCCAGATGATGTTGTCCTCGCCGATCAGCGGAACGATCGGCTCCAGGTACTTGTCCTGCTGGTAGGTGACAAAGCCCTGGCGGCGAAAATAGTCGCTCGGCTTCATCTTGAAGCCGAGGCTGCGCGCCCGGTCGTGGTATTCGGTGTCGCAGCGGTCGAATACGTAGGGCAGCCAAGTGACGCCGCTCTCGCCGAGCACGAAATTGAAGTCCGGGTATTTCTCGCAGGCGCCCGAGGCGAGGATCGAGGCCAGCACTTCCATCGTGTCGAGCTGGAACAGGGTCGAACGCACCAGCCGCCACTGCGTGAAGACTTCCTTTTCCATCTCCGGCGTGTCGGGCGCGCGCACCGCCTTGAACCCGGTCGAATGGAACGAGATCGGGAATTTGCACTCGGCCGAGGCTTCCCACAGCGCGAACCAGTCTGGGTGATAGAGTGGCGGGGTCATCCGCTTGAAGGCGAGGTCGCCGCCTTTCAGCCCCATCTTGGCGCAGCGCCGAACTTCGGCGGCTGCCGTCTTGGGGTCGGTGTTGGGGATGATCGCCAGCGGGAAGACGCGGTTCGGATCGGCGCGTTTGGCGAAATCGGCGAACCAATCGTTGTACGTGCAATCGACCCAGGTGCGCAGCTCGGCGCTGTCGATCAGGTCGTTGACCATCAGGCAGCCATAGACGACCTCCTTTTCGAGCTCGTCGCGATCGAGGTCCGCAATGCGCAGTTCGGGCGTGGTCGGCCGCGGCTTGGCGCCCGGATACGAGTTCCACTCGAACCCGAGATCGGCCATCTCGTCGATATGGTCGAACGAGCCACGCGTGTAGGGCAGAAAACCCGGCCCGACCCCGTTCCACATGCCGCGGTCGATGTCGTCGACAAACCAGTGCTGACCGTCGTTGCGCTCCTCGGTGCGCGGCGCCAGGTTCTTCCACTTCTGCGGTGCCTGCGACGACCACAGATCGGCCGGCAGATAGGTGAGGTCGATATGGTTGTCGCCGGAAATGAGCTTGTGCGGCATGGCGGGCATGGAAGGCTCCCTGTGGCGCGGCGGTTGAACCGTAGCGCCATCTTACGAAAGCGGGCGATGCGGTCTACAGAAATGCAGGCAGGGCGGTTATGCGGGGCTCGTCAGGGTGCGGCGCAGGTTTGCGAGGATCGCGATCGGCGTCGCCGCGCAGCTCAAATTTACCGAACGTCCGGACGCTGAGCCGAACGAACAAGCACAGGACGCGCTCGGGGCGATTGCCTTGACGGCGGTTGGTGCGGGTGAAGGGACTTGAACCCCCACTCCCTTACGGGAAGCAGATTTTGAGTCTGCCGCGTCTACCATTCCGCCACACCCGCACAGCGCGGACTATAGCCGGGCGCCCTGGCGGGGCAAGAGCAGCCGCGGTCAGCGCGGGAAGCGCCGGCGCAGAAATTCACGCACATCCTCGGCGCAGCGGTCGGGCACCGCGTCGCAGATATTGTGCGGCATGCCGTCATAGGTCTTGAACTCGACATCGCAGAGGCGGCGGAACGGATCGTAATTGGCGAGCGAGCCGACGGTCTCGGCGCCGGGGATCACCACCAGGGTTGGACAGCCGATGCGCTCGACCTCGCGGCTCCAGTCGTAGCCCGCCATCAGCAGCACGAATTTGCCGATAAAGGCCGGGTCGTTTTTCGCCGCCTCGCCGAGAAACCACTCGACGAGGCCGGAGTCGGCATCTTGCGGCAGCCGGTCGCGGATCGTCTCGGCGAGAAAGCCGCGCAGGCCCTTGGCTTCGATTTGCGGGACCCAGCTCGGCGCCTGGCTGTTCTTAAGCCCCGGGGTCGAGCCGAACAGACAGAGGCTCGTCACCCGCTCCGGCCGGGTCATCGCCAGCTGTTGGCCGAGATAGCCGCCGGCGGAGTTGCCGACGATATGCGCGCTCGCCAGGCCGAGATGGTCGAGCAGCTCGGCGACGTCCTGCACCAGCCGGTCGAGTGTCAATTCCTGCACGGCGGGCGGCACCGCCGAGGCGCCGTGGCCGCGCAGGTCGAGCCGCACCACCCGGTAATCCCGGCACAGATGCGGCACCCAGCCGAAATAGCGCCGCGCGCTGCCCATCGCCGCATGCAGCAGCAGCAGGGTCGGCGCCGTTGTCCAAGGATTGGTGAAGTCGTCGATATAATAGACGAGGCGCAACCCATCGCTGGCGGTGAAATCGTGCATCAGCGGCTCCGCTGCATCCGGGTCGGTGCGCCCTTTGAGGCCCGCTGCGCGGGCGCCTCAAGATGAGGATTGCTTGGTGAAGGCATCCTCTGTCCCTTCCTCATCACTGATGCACTTCGCGCGGCGACACCCTCGAAAGACGCATCGCAAGCGACCTATTTTCCGGGCGGCGCCGGCGGCAGCCCGGCCATGAACTTCACCAGATACGGTTTCCAGATCGCGGCGTAGTAGTGGCTGAAATGGCCATGCGTTTGCTTGCCGTAGGGGGTCAGCACATAGGTGCCGTGCGCGATCTTCTCGAACGCGCGCTCGACCGTGCCGAGCGTCGGCGGGTCGGCAAAATCCTCGACATTGTTGACCAGCAGCACGTGCGCCTTGATCTTTGGCAGGTCCGCTTCGGGGCTGTAGTCGTAGATCGACTCGAGTTCGTAGAGCTGGTCGTTGGCGTCGCGCTTCAGCGCCTGCGCCAAACGCTTATCGTAGAGGGCGCTTGCCGCCTCCATGGTCGGCGCCTCTTCCTGGATGCGCGCCGGGCTTTCGGTCAGATCGTTGCCCGCTGCGGCATACTGATAGTGGCCGGGGTTCTTGTCGTAATTGCCGTCCTTCCAATCGGGGTCGTGGCGGATAGCCTCGGCTGCGCCGCGGCGCAGCAGGTAGTTGCGCCCGCTGATCTCGACCGGCTGGCACGACAGGCCGACCGTGCCATCCATCAGGTCTGGATACCACTCGGCCCACAGGAACTGCTGCATGCAGCCGAGCGAGCTGCCGATCACCAGCCGCAGGTGCGCGACCTTAAGCCCATCGGTCAGCAGACGGTGCGTCATGTCGATCATGTCGTGGTAGCGGTAGTGCGGGAAGCTGCCCCTGAGCCCGTCCGACGGCTTTGACGAACCGCCGCGGCCGAGCGCGTCGGGCATGACGATGTAATATTTGCCAGCATCGAGCGGCTGGCCCGGCTTGAACAATTCATCGGCCAGGGTCGGCCGGAACCAGTTGGCGCCGGTGCCGGTGTTGCCTTGCAGCAGCAGCACGCCGTTGACGATTTCGCCACTGGCGTTCTTCCTGGCGGTGCCGATCGTGCGGTAGTGCAGCTTGACCTCGGGCAGGCTTTCGCCGCTGACAAATTTATAGTCGCGAACGATCCAGTCACCCTCCCGATAGCCCGGCCAGTTCGTGTTCGGCTTGGCCGCCTCCTCCTGCGCCAGCACGGGCGCCGCGAGCGTGAGAAGCGCAACAGCCATAAGCCCGCGAAGCATCGGTTCACTCTCCAAAATCGGCGCCCGGCGCCAACCAATTTCACCACCGAGACACGGAGGCACAGAGGATCTGCGGTCGGCCGATCTCTGTGCTTCTGTGCCGCCGCGGCGGTTCTTATTGCGGCTTCGCCGCGCTACTCCGCCGCCTCGGCGCGTGCCGGCCCGAGTTCGGCCAAAAACTCGACCAGATACGGCATCCACAGCTCGGCGTAAAAATGGCTGAAATGGCCGTGCGTGTTCGGCCCCGCCGGGATCAGCACATAGCGGCCGTGCTTCACCCGCTTCATCGCCCGCTCGACGGTGCCGAGTTCGGGCGGGTTGGCATGATCCTCGGCGTCGTTGATCAGCAGCACCTTGGCCTCGATATTGTCGAGCCCCGGTTCGGGGTCGTAGTCGCGGATCGCCTCGATCGCCCAGAGCTGGTTGTTGGCGTCGCCTTTGCGCGCGTCCTCGAGCCGCTTTTCGTAGAGCGCATCGGCGGCCTCCAGCGTCGGCGCCATCTCCTGGATGCGGGTCGGGCTCTCGACCCCGAAATTGCCGGCGGCGCTGTAAACGTAGTGCCGCGGGTTCTTGTCGTAGAAGCCGCCGTTCCAATCGGGGTCGTTGCGGATCGCCTCGGCCGCGGCGCGACGGCCGAGCCAGTTGCGGCCGCTGATCTGCACCGGCTGGCACGAGATCGGGATCACCCCGTCCATCAGGTCGGGATAACGCTGCGCCCACAGCCAGGCGTGCATCCCGCCCATCGAGCTGCCGATCACGAGCCGCAGATGGCCGACCCCGAGCCCCTCGGTGATGAGGCGATAGCCGCTGTCGACCATGTCCGTGTAGCGGTAATGCGGGAACGCGCCGCGCAGCCCGTCCGACGGCTTTGACGAGCCGCCGCGGCCCAGCGCATCCTGCATGATGATGAAATACTCGCGCGCGTCGAGCGGCTGGCCCGGGCCGTAGAGGTGGTCGGCAAGACTCGGTCGGAGCCAGTTCTCGCCGGTGCCGGTATTGCCTTGGAGCAGCAGCACGCCGTTGACGATCTTGCCCTCGGCATCGCGCCGCGGCACGCCGATCGTGCGGTAGTGCAGCTTCAGCTCGGGCAGTACCTCGCCGCTGGCGAAGCGGTAGTCGCGGAGAACGAAATCGTCCTCGCGATAGTTCGGCCATCGCGTCGCATAATTTGTCGGCATCGGCGTCCTCCCCAGAATAAGGCGCGTCACGCCATGATCGGCTCGCTGCCTTCGAGCGTCGTGCGGTGCATCAGCCGCGTGTAACGCGTCTCGTCGAACGGCGTCGCGCAATGCTGGGTGCAGCGGTTGTCCCACAGCACCGCGTCGCCATCGCGCCAGCGGTGGCGGTAGACAAAGCGCTCCAGCTGCGCAAATTCCTGCAGGTAGCGCACCAGCGCGCTGCCCTCGTCCTGCGGCAGCCCCTCGATGTCGCAGGCCCATCGGCCGATATAGAGCGACACCCGCCCGCTGCGCTCGTGCCGCCGCACCAGCGGATGGTAGACATCGGGCCGCGCCGCCAGCTCCTCCGGGGTGTAGGGCCGCATGTCGGGATAGTTGATGCGGTGCATCTCGGCGCGGCTGAACCGGCCGCGCCTGCCCGCGATCTTGCGCTTTACGTCATCGGGGAGCGCCGCATACGCCGCCACCATATCGGCAAACAGCGTGTCGCCGCCCTCGGGCGGCACCATCCGGGCGTAGAGGAAAGAGCCCGCGTTCGGCACCCGCTTGTCCTCGCCGTCGGTATGAAATCCCATTCCCGCACCGCGCAGCCCCAACGGCTTGCCGTCCCGCTCGGCATTGCCGACGACCCACACCTCGGGGTGCTCGGGGTGGTTGAACTCGCTCGGGACCATGATGTGCAGCGGCCCCAGCCGCCGGCTGAACGCAATCTGGTCCGCCGGAGTCATGTCGAGGTCGCGGAACACCAGGATGCCGCGGCGGAACCAGGCCGCCTCGATTTGGTGCAGCGTCTCGTCGCCGACCCGCAGATCGCGCGGCGCGCCGATGACCTCGGCACCAAATTCGCCCTGCAGCGGCCGAAATTCCAGACCCAAGGTGCGTCCTCCTGCGGCTTGCCGATCCGCTGCGGTCGGCCGATCTTAGCGCCCGTTGGCGCCGCGGTCTCGCGGTCAGATGGGAGGGTTTGCCGCAATGCGCATTGCCCGATTTGCCGTTGCCGCCGTTGTCGCGCTGGCGCTCGCCGGCGCCGCAGAGGCCCAGGTGGCGTGCGGTCAATTCGCCATGCTGCCGCCCGACGACAAGCCGGCGCCGCGCACCGAATCGTGGGCGATCCCGATCTTCGAACACATCAAGCAGGCGGTCAAAACCCAGCCCTACCGCGCCCTGTTCCTCGGCGACTCGATCACCCAGCGCTGGGACCTGCCGCTGTGGGACGCCAAGCCGGTGTGGGACGCCAACATGAAGCCGCGCGAGGTGCTCAACGCCGGCGTTGCCGGCGACCGCACCGAGCACCTGCTGTGGCGGCTCGATCACGGCAATCTCGACGGTCCGCCGCCCAAGCTCGCGATCGTGCTGATCGGCACCAACGATCTCGCCCACGGGCGCCCGCCCGAGGTCGCGGCGGAAGGCGTGCGCCGGGTGCTGATCGCGCTGCGCAGCAAGCTGCCGCAGACGCGCATTCTGCTATTGGGCCTGTGGCCGCGCGGCGCGACCCCAGCCGACCCGCTGCGCCAGGCGGTCGCCGCTGTCAACAACCTGATCCGCAACTGCGCCGACGACCGCGCTGCGTTTTACGCGGATATCGGCGGCGTGCTGCTCGACAAGAACGGCACGCTCAGCACCAGGCTGGCGCCCGATCTGCTGCACTTCAGCGGCGACGGCTACAAGCTGCTGGCGCCCCAGCTCGACCCGCTGATCGATCGCCTGCTCGCCCTGCCGGACGAGAAATAATGGCAACCCCCGCTCTTCGCCGCGCGGCGGCGGAGGAGCGGTTGACCTCTTCTGCGCGGCGCCACCGTCGCGGCGAGCGGCGGCGGTTGCGCTCCGTCGGCCGCTAGGTCTAAGACCTTGGCGCAACGAAGATGGCGAGGAGACCTGCCGTGGCGCGCGGAGCCGACCAGCATAAAAACCCACAATCCGACATCGAGATCGCCCAGGCCGCAACGATGCGGCCGATCGGCGAGATCGCCGCGAAGCTCGGCATCCCCGACGAGGCGCTGTCGCCTTACGGCCGCTATAAGGCCAAAGTCGCGCTCGACTATGTCAATTCGTTGAAGGACAGGCCGAACGGCAAGCTGGTCCTCGTCACCGCGATCACACCGACCCCGGCCGGCGAAGGCAAGACCACCACCACGGTCGGACTCGGCGACGCGCTCAATCATATCGGCAAGAAGGCGATCATCTGCCTGCGCGAGCCGAGCCTCGGCCCGAGCTTCGGCATGAAGGGCGGCGCGGCCGGCGGCGGCTATGCCCAGGTCGTGCCGATGGAGGACATCAACCTCCATTTCACCGGCGATTTCCACGCGATCGGCGCCGCCAACAACCTGCTCGCGGCGATGGTCGACAATCACGTCTACTGGGGCAACGAGCTCGGCATCGACTCGCGCCGCGTCACTTGGCGCCGCGGTCTCGACATGAACGACCGCGCGCTGCGCCAGATCACCTCGTCGC
>JAFAWI010000322.1 GCA_019241915.1 Alphaproteobacteria bacterium | reverse complement strand
CGCTTGCAGAAGGCATTCGCGCGCGCAAATGATCGACCACATCACGATCGGCGTCACCAATCTCGATCGATCTCGCAATTTCTACGACCGAGCGCTGAAGCCGCTTGGAATTGAGCGACTCTATGCCGACGGCGACAGTTATTCGGGCTATGGCGTGCGCCCCAAGGCGTTCTTTTGGGTTGGGCTGAGATCAGAAGTGCAAACTGGCACTCACATCGCCTTTGCCGCGCCCAATCGGGCCGCCGTCCATGCGTTTTACGATGCCGCGGTCGCCGCCGGCGGCCGCGACAATGGAAAACCGGGTCTGCGTCCGCAGTACCGTGCCGACTACTACGGCGCCTTTGTCCTCGACCCTGACGGCCACAATATAGAAGCGGTCTGTTATGCGCCTGCCTGACGCACCATCGACCCGAAATTCGCCAAGATCGCATGGTATCGGGTCCGCGGAAGGCTAATCGGTCGTAGAAGGTTCGAGAAGGGGCTGGCTGTAAATCCGCTGTTAAAACAGCGAAGACAGCCGGAATCGAGAAATGCCGAACTGGCTCACCAATTTTGTCCTGCCGAAGATCCGCGCGGCCGTCGGCCGCAAGGAGGTGCCCGACAATCTGTGGACGCAGTGTCCGGGCTGCGAGCAGACGCTGTTCCAGCGGGACCTCGCGGCTGACCTGATGGTGTGCCGCCATTGCGGTCATCATTTCCGCATCGGCAGCGGCGAGCGTTTCCGGCTGCTGTTCGATGGCGCCGCGTTCGAAGCGGTCGAGCTGCCGAAGACGCCGGTAGACCCGCTCCGCTTCCGCGACAGCAAGCGCTACACGGAACGGCTGCGCGAGGCGCAGGCCAAGCTCGGCGCCGGCAGCGACGCGGTCGCGGTCGCGCAGGGCCGCATCGGCGGCATCGCCGCGGTCGTCGCCGCACTCGATTTCGCCTTCATGGGCGGCTCGATGGGGATAGCGGCCGGGGAGGCGCTGCTCGCTGCTGCGCGGCTGGCGGTGGAGCGCCATGCGGCGCTGGTCGCGGTGCCGTCGTCGGGCGGTGCGCGCATGCAGGAAGGCATCCTGTCGTTGATGCAGATGCCGCGCACGATCATCGCCGCCGATATGGTCAAGGAAGCGCGGCTGCCCTACATCGTCGTGCTGACCGACCCGACCACTGGTGGCGTCGCCGCCTCGTTCGCGGCGATCGGCGACATCATCGTTGCCGAGCCCGGGGCGATCGTCGGCTTTGCGGGCGCCCGCGTGATCCAGGAGACGATCCGCGAGAAGCTGCCAGAGGGGTTCCAGCGTGCCGAGTATCTGCTGGAGCACGGCATGGTCGACATGGTGGTGCCGCGCGGCCAGCTTGCCGCCACACTGGCGCGCGTCCTCAAATTGCTGCGCGAGCCGCTGACGCTGCCGGCGGCGCCGGCATGAGCGAGCCGGCCTCTCCGGTCGATCGCGTGCTGGCCCGGCTCGGCGGGCTGCACCCGAAGCGCGTCGACCGGGTCGACAGCAGCACCTTGTCGCTGCACCGCATCGAGCGGCTGCTGACGGCGCTCGGCAGCCCGCAGGACCGGCTGCCGCCGGTGATCCACGTCGCCGGCACCAACGGCAAGGGCTCGACGGTCGCCACCTTGCGGGCGTGTCTCGAAGCCGCCGGGCGCAGCGTCCATGTTTTCACCTCGCCGCATCTGGTGCGCTTTAACGAGCGCATCCGTGTCGCCGGGCACCTGATAGAAGACGAGGCGCTGGCTGCGGCGCTCGACGAGGTCGACCGCGTCAACGCCGGCGCCGAGATCACCTTTTTCGAGATCGCCACGGCGGCCGCCTTCCTGGTTTTTGCGCGCGTGCCGGCCGACTTCTCGCTGCTCGAGGTGGGGCTCGGCGGCCGGCTCGACACGACCAACGTCGTCCAGCGGCCGGCGGTGACCGCGATCACCCCGGTATCGCTCGACCATCAGGCGTTTCTCGGTCCGACGATCGGCGCCATCGCCGGCGAGAAGGCCGGCATCCTCAAGCCGGGCGCTCCGGCCGTGATCGGCCCGCAGACCGCGGAGGCCGAAACGGTGATCGAGGCGCGCGCGAATCTGGTTGGCGCGCCGCTGCGGCGCTGGCAGCAGGAGTGGCGCTGCGACGCTGCTGGCGGCGGGATGCGTTATACCGGACCTCGCTGGACGCTCGATCTACCGCTGCCGTCATTGCCCGGCGCGCACCAGATCGGCAATGCCGGCGTCGCCATTGCCTGTCTCGAATGCCTGCCGCCCGGCGTGGTGTCGTCGGCCGCGATCGCCGAGGGGTTGCGGCGCATCGACTGGCCGGCGCGGCTGCAGCGCCTGACGCGCGGCTCCCTGGTCGAGATGGTGCCCGGCTGGGAGCTGTGGCTCGACGGCGGCCATAACCCCGCGGCAGGGCAGGTGCTGGCCGAGGCCGCTGCGGCATGGCACGACCGCCCGCTACACCTTGTCGTCGGCATGCTCAACACCAAGGATGCCGCGGGCTTTCTCGCGCCGCTGGCGCCGCTCGCGCAGAGCCTGCACGCCGTGACGATCCCAGGCGAAGAAAACGCGTTGCCGGCCGCCGCGATCGCCGCCGCGGCACGGTCGGTCGGCATGACCGCCGGGCAGGCGACGTCGCTCAAAATCGCTTTGCAGGAGATTGTCGCCGCCGATGCTCGCGGACGAATACTTATCTGCGGCTCGTTGCACTTTGCCGGGATGGTTTTGCGCGTCAATGAATGAACTAAAAGCTCGCGCCAAGTGTTATAGCGGGCATGAACAGGTTCCCCCTCCTTGCCCTCGCTCTTTCGGGGGCTCTTGTCGCCTCTGCTGGCGGGTATGCGGCCGAGGCCGACAACTTCAACTCGTTGGTGCATACCGCCGCGGCGGTTATCGGTCCGGGGCTGGCGCTCAGCACGGGCGACGAGCAGCGCGAGGTGATTCCTCCGCCCGCGAGCGTCGATCCTGGAATGGCGCTGGATCCGCCGATGACCGGGGCCAAGATGCCGGTCATCCACCCGCCGGGCACGGCGGGCGGACGGCTGGTCCTGCCGCATTAACAAAACCTGGCGCATTAACAAAAATGGCCGGGCAAAA
>JAFAWI010000222.1 GCA_019241915.1 Alphaproteobacteria bacterium | reverse complement strand
TGGTCGACCGGCCGAGCCACCCGTACACGGCTGGGCTGATGGCGTCGATCCCGCGCACGCACGGGGCGCGCGGGCGCTTGCAGCAGATCGATGGCACGATGCCGCGCCTCAACGCGATCCCGCCGGGTTGCCCGTTCAACCCGCGCTGCCCGCAGGTCTTCGCCCGCTGCCACGTCGAGCGGCCCGACCTGATGCCGGCGCGCGAGACACAAGCCGCTTGCTGGCTGTATGGCGAAAGTTCGGCTGATCGCGCCAATGCCTGAAGGGCTCACCCCGGCACCGGATACCATCCTCGAGGTCAGCGAGCTCAAGCGATATTTTGACGTCTCGCCGCCGGCACTGGAGCGGCTGCTGCAGGGCAAACCGCGGGCGGCGGTCAAGGCGCTCGACGGTGTCAGTTTTGCGATCCGGCGTGGCGAGACATTCGCGCTGGTCGGCGAGAGCGGCTGCGGCAAGACGACGGTGGCGCGCTGCGTCGTCGGACTGTACCGGCCGAGTGCGGGGCGCATCGTGTTCGACGGCCTCGATCTGGCGACGCTCGCCGGACGCGCGGCGATGGCGCCGGTGCGGCGGCGCATGCAAATGATCTTTCAGGATCCCTACGCCAGCCTCAACCCGCGCTGGCGGGTCAGAAAGATCGTCGCCGAGCCGCTGGTGACGCACGGGCTGGTGCGCGACAAGGCCGAGCTGCGCGCGAGTGTCGCCGAACTGTTGGAACAGGTGCGGCTGTCGCCGGCCGACGGCGACAAGTTCCCGCACGAGTTCTCAGGCGGTCAGCGCCAGCGCATCTCGATCGCGCGCGCCATGGCGGCGCACCCGGAGTTCCTCGTCTGCGACGAGCCGACCTCGGCGCTCGACGTCTCGGTGCAGGCGCAAATCCTCAACCTGATGAAGGATTTGCAGCGACGGTTGGGACTGACCTACCTGTTCATCTCGCACAATCTGGCGGCAATCTATCAGATCAGCGACCGGGTCGGTGTGATGTATCTCGGGCGGCTGGTCGAGCTGGCCGACGCCGAGACGCTGTTCGCGCGCCCGCGCCACCCGTACACCCGGCTGCTGCTCGACACGATCCCGCGGCTCGACCCGCCCGACGGGGCGGCGGAGCGCGAGCCGGTTGCGGGCGAGGTGCCAAACCCGATCGATCCGCCGCCGGGCTGCGCCTTCCACCCGCGCTGCCCGTTCGCCAACGAGCGATGTCGGGTCGAGCGGCCGGCGCTGCTGGCAGCGGACAGTACGCTCGTCGCGTGCCACGCGGTCGAGGAAGGGCGGCTGTCCGGTTAGACGGCGGCGGGCAGCACCTCTCGACGCCGCGCGGAGCCTACTTTACCGATGAGAAGCTGGTTGGCACCAGGAAGGAATTCTCGACCCGCGCATTGATCGGGCCGTCTTTTTCGGTCTCGGCGCGCTTCGAAATCCATTCGGGATCGGCCTGGAACGCATTCCACTTCTGCTCGCGCTCGGCCAGCGAGTCCCATTTCAGCATATAGGTGAGATCGGCGTTCGATTCGCCAACCAACGTCGTCCAAAAGCCGGACTGTTTGATGCCGTGCCGCTCCCAGATTTTGAGGGTAATGGTGTCAAAACGGTTCAACAGCGCCGGCAGCTTGCCGGGCATGGTGTGGTAGACGCGCAGTTCGTAGATCATGGGGTTGCTCCTTCCATTTTGCTCCACTCCGTTCGTCACTCCGCGCAGGCGGGGTTCAGGGGCATCGTCCGCGCGGTCGCCCTGGATTCCCGCCTTTGCGGGAATGACGAAGAAGCGCGATTATTTCACCGACGAGAACGAGGTCGGCGTCAGAAACTGGTTGCTGATCGAGGCGACGATCGGGCCGTTCTTTTCGGTCTCGGCGCGTGCTGACAGCCATTCGGGGTCGGCGCCGAACTTGCCCATCTTGGCCTCGCGCTCGGCGAGCGATTCCCATTTGAGGAAGTAGGTCAGGTCGTTGTTGCCGGGTCCAACCAGCGTCGTCCAAAAGCCCGCCTGATGGATCGCGTGCTTCTCCCATAGCTTCAAGGTGATCGTGTCAAAGCGCTTGATCAGATCGGGCAACCGGCCCGGCACACAGTGATAGACGCGCAGTTCGTAGATCATCTTGGTCCTCCCTAGTTGAGCCGTGTCTCGACCCAGGCGGCCGCATCGAGCAGCTTTTCGTCGTCGAAGCGGCCGCCGACCAGTTGAACGCCAAGCGGCAGACCCTTCGGGCCGGTGCCGGCCGGTAAGGTCACACATGGAACCCAGCCGAGCGTCCAGGTCGAGTTGAAGGCAGGATCGCCGGTCGACCCGAGCCCTGCCGGCGCTTCGCCCGCAGCGCTCGGCGTCAGCAGCACATCGACTGCGGCGAACAGGTCGTCGAGATGGGCACGGAAAGCTTCGGCCGTCTCCAACGCCTCGACGTAGTCGGCGAGGGGCAGCGCCGCGCCTGGATCGAGCACTGTGTCGAGCAGCACCGCGCTGACCCTGCCGCGGTGCTCCCGGTGCTCATAGGCGTAATTATGCGCGGCCTCATAATTGAAGATGCGGCGGTGGTGCTGCGCGATATCGCGGAACGGCGCAGCAAACTCGACCTCGGTAACGTTCGCCCCTGCCGAGGCGAGGCGCGAGGCGGTACGTTCGACCAAGGCCTGGGTTGCCGCGTCTGCCTTGTCCCAGCCCGGCGTGCGGCAGAGGCCGATGCGTGGCGCGCCGCCGCCGCGATCAATCCGCCGGTGCGGCATTTCGATCAGCGCCGCGCGCATCAGCGCGATGTCGTCGAGGCTGCGGCAGATGAGCCCGAGCGTGTCCAGGTTCTGGCATTGCAGCTTGATGCCGACGCGGCTGAACTCGCCAAAGCTCGGCTTGTAGCCGACGACGCCGCAGAACGCCGCCGGACGGATCGTCGACCCGCCGGTCTGCGTGCCAAAGCCAAGCGGCACCTGAAAGTCGGCGACCCCTGCCGCCGAACCGCTCGACGAGCCGCCCGGCGTGTGCGCCGGGTTCTGCGGATGCACGGTCGCGCCCGGAAAGCGGTTGGCAAATTCGGTCGTGACGGTCTTGCCAAGGATCGTGCCGCCCGCCATCCGGGTCAGCGCGACGCAGGCGGCGTCCGCGAATGGCCGGTTGCCGGCATAGATTGGCGAGCCGTGCTGGGTCGGCATATCGACCGTGTCAATGACGTCCTTGACGCCGATCGGCAGCCCGGCGAGCAGTCCCGGTCGCCCGGCGCGGTCGGCAGCGCGCGCTTCCGCCAGCGATTGCTCGGCGTCCAGGTGGATCCATGCTTTGACCGAGGCACGTTCTGCGATGCGGTCGAGACAGTCGCGGATCAGCTGCTCGGCGGTCAGCGCGCCGGATGACAGGCGCACGACGGCCTCGGCCGCCGAGAGACGGTTGCTGTCGCTCATCGGGATGCCCCCAGCCGGCTCTCGACCCAGAGCCCGACATCGAGCAAGCGCGCATCGGTGTACCGCTTGCCGACGAGCTGAACGCCGACCGGCAGCCCGTCCGGCCCCTGCCCCGCCGGCAACGTCAGACACGGCATGTAGAGCAGTGTCCACAGCCCGTTGAAGATCGCATCGCCGGTCGAGCTCAGCGTGGCCGGCGCCTGACCCGGCGCCGACAAAGTCAGGATCGCGTCGAACCCGCCGGCCCAATCGCCGGCGGCGGCGCGCATGCGGTCAGCCTCGCGCCACGCGACGCGGAACTCCTCCAATGTCAGCTTCTGTCCGCCGGCGATCCGGCCGTGACGCAGCGCCGGACTGAGCAATGCCTCGTGCCGCTCGCGCTCGGGCGCATGGTTGCGCGGCGCCTCGAAATTGCTGTGAAGGGTCTGGATCTCCGAGACGTTCCCGCAGGCATTCGGCAGCTCGGCATCCACAACCTCAGCGCCGGCGGCGCGCAACCGGGCGGCGGCGTCTTCGAGAACCGCGCGGCCCTCCGGCGCCGCCTGGTCCCAATGCGGCGTGCGGCACAGCGCGAGGCGCGGCGCGCGCTCGGGCATTTGCGGTTTGTCGTACGGGATCGCCATTATCGCCGCGCGGAACAGCGCGATGTCATCGACCGAGCGGGCCATGATGCCGATGGTATCCAGCGTCTCGGTGTTCGCGTGCATGCCGGCCGGCGCAAACATGTTGTAGCTCGGCTTGAAGCCGACGACGCCGCAATAGGCCGCCGGGCGGATTACCGAACCACCGGTC
>JAFAWI010000132.1 GCA_019241915.1 Alphaproteobacteria bacterium | reverse complement strand
TGCTGCGGTACGGCCACCAGCCGCGCACCGCCGGCCGCCTGGTGCAGCAATGCGCCAAAGGGCTGATCGACATCAAGATCGACGGCGAGCGCCTGTTGCTGGCGCTGCCAGAACCGCGCTTTGCCGAGCCGGAGCCGGCGCGGGTTGCCGAGGTCGCGGCGGCACTCGGGGTGCCGCCCGCCACTGTCGCACGCGCCTCCTCGGTCGATGTCGGCCCGGTCTGGTTCACCATGCAGCTCGCCGACGGCGATACGGTGCGCGCGCTGCGGCCCGACATCGGCAAAGTCGCCGCTCTGAGCCTCGTTGGGATTACCGGGGTCAATGTCTTCGGCCTCGACGGCGGCGGCGACGCCGGCGATATCGAAGTGCGCTCGTTCGCGCCGGCGGACGGCATCCCCGAGGACCCGGTTTGCGGCAGCGGCAACGGCTGCGTCGCGGCGCTGGTGCGGCGCGACCGGCTGCTGCCCGGCCGCATGTCGTACACCGCGCGCCAGGGGCGCTGCTTGGGGCGCGACGGTAGGGTCACCATCGAGTTCGAAGGCGACACAATCTGGCTCGGCGGCGAAGCGGTGACCTGCGTCGAGGGAACGCTGGGGACGTAGCTCGCCCTGCGCTTGCGCGGCAGGCGGTTTTCCCTATAGTGCGGCGCTCCCTTGCCGGCCCCCTTTGGAGGCCGGCTCGGCCCGGTCGGCGGAATGACGCTCCGGGCCATATCAGCCACAAGGGGTTGTCGAATGCCGCTTTATGAGAATGTCTTCATCGCGCGCCAGGACATTTCCGGCGCCCAGGTCGATGCCCTCGCCGACCAGTTCACCCAGCTGATCGCCGAACAGGGCGGCGAGATCAAGAAGCGCGAGAACTGGGGCTTGCGCAACCTCGCCTACCGGATGAACAAGAACCGCAAAGGCCACTATGTGCTGTTCAACATCGACGCGCCGGCCGGGGCGGTCGCCGAGCTCGAACGAACCATGCGGATCAACGAGGACGTGCTGCGCTACCTGACGATCCGCGTCGACCAGCTCGAAGAGGGCCCGTCGCCGATCATGCTCAACCGCGGCAGCCGCGAGGACCGGCCGCGGCGCGACCGCGACCGCTACGAAGACCGCCGTGACGAGCGCGATGAGCGGCCGGCTCCGGCGCCCGCCGCCGAGCGCGCGCCGCGCGAGACGGCGGAGGCCGAGTAGATGGAAAGCCAAAGCTCGGGCGGCGGCCGCGCCGCGGCGGCGCGGCGGCCGTTCTTCCGACGGCGCAAGAGCTGCCCGTTCTCCGGGCCCAACGCGCCCAAGATCGATTACAAGGACACCCGCCTGTTGCAGCGCTTCATCTCCGAGCGCGGCAAGATCGTGCCGAGCCGCATCACCGCGGTTTCGACCAAGAAGCAGCGCGAGCTGTCGCGCGCGATCAAGCGCGCCCGCTATCTCGGCCTGCTGCCCTACATGGTGCAGTAGGAGGCGGGCGATGATCGAACTGATCCTGCTGGAGCGCGTCGAGAAGCTCGGCCAGATGGGGCAGATCGTCAAGGTCCGCCCGGGCTTTGCCCGCAACTTTCTGCTGCCGCAAAAAAAAGCGATGCGCGCGACCAAGGACAACCTGGCCTATTTCGAGACGCAGCGCACGCAGCTCGAAGCCGCGAACCTGTCGCGCAAGAGCGACGCCGCTGCGGTCGCCGAAAGGCTCGAAGGACTCAAGGTCGTCCTGATCCGGCAGGCCGGCGAGTCCGGACAGCTCTACGGCTCGGTATCCGCGCGCGACATCGCCGACGCCGTAACCGAGGCCGGCTTCACCGTCGACCGGAAGCAGATCGTGCTCGACCGGCCGATCAAGACGCTGGGCCTGCACCCGTTGCGCGTCATGCTTCACCCCGAGGTTGCCGTCACCGTCACCGCCAATGTTGCGCAATCGGCCGAAGCCGCCGAGATGCAGGCGGCCGGCATCAACCCGCTCGTCGAGCGCGACGAGGCGGACGAAGAACCCGCCGCACCCGCCGAGCAACCGCCCGCCGCATCGGCTTGAACGCCGGAAGTTACTGAAGCGGCGGCATTATGCCGCCGTGATGCTTGTCTCGGCGCGGCGTTGTAGCCAATAGTACTCGCCTCTTTTTGTGGCAGGGCGACGTCGCGATGCTGCTCGCGCGGCTGCTTACCCGGATCGTCCGCATCGGCCGGCTTGAGCTGGTCGATGCGGACGGCGGCCGGCACGTCGCCAGCGGCGCTCCTGGACCGGCGGTGACAGTGCGCCTGCACGACCCGGCGCTGCATCGCAAGCTGATCCGCAACCCGCGCCTCTATATCCCCGAGGCGTACATGAACGGGCAGCTGACGATCGAGGACGGAGGCGGCATCTACGAATTGATCGAGCTGCTGGTGCGCAATGACGTCGTGATGGCCGACCGGCGCTGGTGGCGGCTCCTGTGGCGCCTGCAGCGGCTGACCCGGCGGCTGCACCAGCGCAACCCGATCGCGCGCTCGCAGCGCAACGTCGCGCATCATTACGACCTCTCGGATCAGCTCTACGAGCTGTTCCTCGATCGCGACCGGCAATATTCGTGCGCCTATTTTCTCACCCCCGGCGACGACATCGACACGGCGCAGCTCCAAAAGCGCCGGCATATTGCGGCCAAGCTGCTGCTGCGCCCCGGAATGAAGGTGCTCGACATCGGCTGCGGCTGGGGCGGTCTGGCATTGTACCTCGCCGCCGAGGCGGGGGTCGACGTCACCGGTCTGACATTGTCGACCGAGCAGCTCAATGTCGCGCAGCGTCGCGCCGCACAGGCCGGGCTCGCCGACCGGGTGCGCTTTCAGCTGCGCGACTACCGCGAAGAGACCGGCAGCTACGACCGCATCGTCTCGGTCGGCATGTTCGAACATGTCGGCGTCAACCAGTACCCGGTGTTTTTCGAGCAGGTGCGCAAGCTGCTGAAGCCGGACGGCGTGGCTCTGCTGCACTCGATCGGCCGCATGGACGGCCCCGGCACCACCAATCCGTGGCTGCGCAAATACATCTTCCCCGGGGGCTATTCGCCGGCAATCTCGGAGGTGGTGCCGGTCATCGAGCGCACGCGGCTGTGGGTCACCGATATCGAGGTGCTGCGGCTGCATTACGCCCACACCCTGAACGCGTGGCGGCGCCGCTTTTTGCAGCAGCGCGACCGCGCGCTGCAGCTCTATGACGAGCGCTTCTGCCGCATGTGGGAGACCTACCTCGCGGGCGCGGAGGTTGCGTTTCGCTGGGGCGGCCATCTGGTCATGCAGGTGCAGATGGCAAAGGCGGTCGATACGGTGCCGATAACCCGCGATTACATGTTCGAATGGGAACGCGCTCACCTGGCCGCCGATGATCGGGCAGCGTAAAGACAAGCCGCTGATTCGCAACATCTAGTAGATTTGTCCCCAGTTTCCTCGGATATCTACGACGAGGAACCCGCGCCCGCGCATCGAAGCGGTGTTATCTTGGCAGCATGCAATCGAGCTCCGTCACCTGGATCGCACCGTCCCTCGATACCGAGACCGAGACGGTTCGGGTCGCGCCGCTCAACATCGAGGCCGAGCAGGCGCTGCTCGGCGCGATCTTCCGCAACAACCTAGCGCATAGCCGGGTCGCCGACTTTCTCGAGCCCGACCATTTCGGCAACGCCGTCCACGGCCGCATCTATGCCGCGATCTGCAAACTGATCGAGCGCGGCCAGGTCGCTAACCCGGTGACGCTGAAAAACCTGTTCGACCAGGACGGCGCGCTCGCCGAGATCGGCGGCGCGCAGTACCTCGCGCGGCTTGCCGAAGCGGCGGTCACCATCATCAATGCCGAGGATTACGGCCGCCGCATCCACGACCTTTATCTGCGCCGCCAGCTGATCGGGCTCGGCGAGGATGTCGTCAACGACGCGTTCCGCCACGACCTCGACGATCCGGCGCTGATCCAGATCGAGCGGGCGGAGCAGAACCTGTTCAACCTCGCCAGCACCGGTCAGGCCGAAGGGGGGCTGCGCCGTCTCGACAGCGCGCTCAAAGACGCACTCGACATGGCCGAGGCCGCGTTCAAGCGGGACGGCCGCACGGTCGGCGTCGCCAGCGGCTTTGTCGACATGGACAAAAAGCTCGGCGGCCTCCACCCATCGGACCTGATCATCCTTGCCGGCCGACCGTCGATGGGAAAGACCTCGCTCGCCACCAACATCGCGTTCAACGCCGCGAAGGCCTATATCGAGGGTGTCGGCGCGGACGGGCGCAAGACCGCCGAGGACGGCGCCGTGATCGGCTTCTTCTCGCTCGAAATGTCGGCCGAGCAACTGGCCACGCGCATCCTCGCCGAGGAGAGCGGCGTGTCCTCCGACCGCATCCGCCGGGGCGATGTGCGGCGCGAGGATTTCGACAAATTCGTCGCCGCCAGCCAACGCCTGGCAACGGTGCCGCTCTACATCGACGATACGCCGGCCCTTTCGGTCGCAGCGCTACGCACTCGCGCGCGGCGCCTCAAGCGCCAGCAGGGTCTCGGGATGATCGTCATCGACTACCTGCAACTGCTGCGCCCATCGGGGAGCGGCCGGGGCTCGGAGAACCGGGTGCAGGAAATCTCCGAGATCACCCGCGGCTTGAAAGCCATCGCCAAGGAGCTCGACGTGCCGGTGCTGGCGCTGTCCCAGCTGTCGCGCCAGGTCGAGCAGCGCGAGGACAAGCGCCCGCAGCTCGCCGATTTGCGCGAATCCGGCTCGATCGAGCAGGACGCCGATGTCGTCATGTTCATCTTCCGCGAGGAATACTACCTGTCGCGCGCCGAGCCCACCCGCCGCCCCGACGAGGGTGACGACAAGTTCAACGACCGCCACGACCGCTGGCGCGAGCGCTGCGAGCAGACGTTCGGCATGGCCGAAGTCATAATCGCCAAGCAGCGTCACGGCCCGATCGGCATCGTAAAGCTGCATTTCGAGGCCGAGACGACCAAGTTCGACAATTTCATCGGTGCCGAAAACCTGCCGGCAGCGTACTAGCAGATCGTTGACACTGCTCTCTCGATTTCGTCATGACCGCATCTGTTCCGGCCATCCACGTGGATCCCCGGACAAGCCCGGCGATGACGAAGGGGTAAGTAGGCCGCCATGCGCAGCGACCCCGCCGCCCGAGCCGGCACGATCTTGGAAATCGATCTCGGCGCGCTCATCGCCAATTGGCGGCTGCTGGCGGCGATGGTCGCACCCGCCTCCTGCGCCGCGGTGGTCAAGGCCAACGGATACGGCCTCGGCGCCGTGCCGGTGGCGCAGGCGCTGGCCGCCGCCGGCTGCCGGCGGTTTTTTGTCGCCACGCCCGACGAAGGCATCGCGCTGCGTGCGGCGCTTGGCCCCGCGCCCCGAATCGCGGTGTTTAACGGCCCGCTGCCGGGCTCTGCGGCAGAGTTCGTCGAAGCGCAGCTGACGCCGGTACTCAACGCACCCGCACAGATCGAGGAATGGGCCGCGCTTGCGGCCAACGCGAAACCGCCGGCGATGGTCCATGTCGACACCGGCTTCAACCGGCTCGGTCTGGCGCCGGCAGAGCTGGCGGCGAATACCGGGCGCATCCGGACGCTCGGCGCAACGGCGATGATCGGCCACCTCGCCTGCGCCGACGACCCGGCGCACCCGCTCAACGCCACACAGCGCGAGCGGTTTCTCGCCACCCGCACTGTTCTCCCGGAGCTGGCGGGCAGCCTGGCCGCCTCGTCGGGCATCTTTCTCGGCAGCAACTACCATTTCGACGAGGTCCGTCCCGGCGCCGCGCTTTACGGCGTGAACCCGACCCCCGGCCGCGCCAACCCGATGCG
>JAFAWI010000708.1 GCA_019241915.1 Alphaproteobacteria bacterium | reverse complement strand
ACCAGAAATCGTAAATTTCATTGGCTCGGGGCAACTGCCGTTGCCGCCATTACACTGGCAGCGGTATCGGTGCCGCTGACGCCGGCGAAAGCCTATATCGGCGTCGACGTGGGGCCGTTCGGCATCGCGATCGGCGGGCCTTACGTTGCGCCTGTGCCGTACTACTACGCGCCCTACGGTCGTTATGGCTATTACGGGCCGGCGTACTACGGGCCGACCTATTATGAGCCGACCTATTACGGGTGGGATTGGTAACGCGTGACCGCCGCTACAGGTCGCTGAGCGGCGGCAGCAACGGATGGTCCAGCGAGCGCGGCAGAATGCCGCTCTCGCGCGGATCGTCGAATGAGACCAGGCGCCGAGCAAAAACGACAAAGCCCGCGCGCTGGTAAAGGGGAAGCGCACGCTTGTGGTCAAACGTGCAAGTATGCACCCAGAAGCGCTCCAGCGGGCGCGACCATGCCTGTTCGATCGCCGCGTTGAGCAGAAACGGTCCGAGCCGGCGCCCGATAAATTCGGGCATCAGCCCGAAATAACACAGCTCGGTCTCGCGCGCTCCGGCAGCATCGAGCTCGAAATAGCCGGCGGGCACACCGCCGACATACAGGACGAACACCTCGATTGTCGGTTTCGCCAGCGCGGTGGCGAGCGCTTCGTCGCTCCACTGGCGGCGTTCAAACCACAACCAAGGCTCACCCACGGCCTCATAAAGGTAACGGTAGAACGACACGGTGCATTGCTCCGCCCGCATCAGCGCCAGTTTGCCGTGCGGTGGCGGCGCCGGCATCGGCGGCGGCCGCTCGAACATCTCCAGATAGGTGACCGTATCGGCGATGCGCGCCATCGGCTGACCGAACTAACCGGCAGGGCCGGTCGCTATCGGCGGCCCGTCAGGCAGGCCCCATTCCGACCACGAGCCGTCATAGACGGCGACGCGCTCATGCCCGATCAGGTAAGCCGCAAACGCCAGCGCACAGGCGGTCACTCCCGACCCGCAACTGGCGACAACCGGCCGATCGAAAGCGACCCTGGCGCTGTCGAACAGCTGCCGTAACGCCTCGGCGCTCTTCAGTTTCCGGGTTTGCGGGTCGGTGACCTGATCGAACGGCAGGTTCCGGCTGCCCGGGATGTGGCCGCGGCGGCGCCCAGGCCAGGTCTCTTCGGCGGTGCCCTCGAAGCGTCCGGCGGCGCGCGCATCGACGAGAAGCTCGCGGCAGCTGTCGATATTCGCCAGTACGTCCGCCTTGTCGCGGACCAGCGCGGGATCGAACCGCGCGACAAAGCGGCGTTCGGGCACCTTTGCCGCGGCCGTTTCCAGCGGCCGCGCTTCGGCGATCCACTTCGGCAAGCCGCCATCGAGCAAGGCGACATTGTCGTGGCCGAACAGCCGCAGCAGCCACCAAGCGCGCCCGGCGGAGGACAAGCCATGGGCGTCATAGACGATGACCTTGTCGTCGTTGCCGATGCCGCGCTCGGCCATCTTGGCGGCAAAACGTTCGGTCGACGGGATCATGTGCGGCAGGGTGCTGCCGGGCTCGGCGACATCGTCGATGTCGAAGAACACGGCGCCGGGAATATGACCGGCATCGTAGTCGGCGCGCGCCGTCGGCGTCACCCCCGGCTGTTTGAACGACGAGTCGAGCACCCGGACATGCGGCTCGGACAGGTGGGCGGCAAGCCACTCGGTGCTGACGAGCGCCTCGGGGTGGGCGTAGGGCATCGCTAATCTCGATTTGTCGGGCTGCGCGAAATTACTCTACAGTCGCGGCACAAGCCAACGCGCCGTGGGCCAACGCGCCGTCAAGCAATGCCGCCGTCGTGGGGAGAAGCAGATGCCGCACCATGTCCCGCTCAGCACCGATGTCTTCGACGTGATGCACACGATGCGCGCGATGCGGCGGCTGAAACCGGATCCGGTGCCCGACGAGCTGGTCTTCAAGATACTCGCGGCCGGCCAGGCGGCGGCCAGCGGCGGCAACACGCAGCGCTGGCGCTTCCTGGTGCTCAAGGACGCGGTCGCCAAGAAGAAGGCGGTGCAGGCCTATTACAAGCGGCTCTATGACGAGGTGCTCGGCCCGCGCTACGCAACCAGCGCACCGCCCCCGGGGTCCAACCCGGCCGCCTATGCGCGGCAGCACGACGCGGTCAAATACCTCACCGACCACTATCACGAGGCGCCGGTGTGGATCGTCGCCTGCCTCGAAGGCGACAATCCCAACTACACCGCCGGCTCGTCGATTTACCCGGCGGTGCAGAACATGCTGCTTGCCGCCCGCGCGCTCGGCCTCGGCTCGACCTTGACGACCCGCCATACCGGCTACGGCAAGGAATGCGACGAGGCGATGGGCATCCCGGCCGGGTACAAATCGTACGCGATCCTGCCGATCGGTTGGCCGATGGGCAATTTCGGCCCGCTTGGCCGCGGCTCGCTCAGCGACGTCGTCTATCTCGACGATTGGGGCAAGCCCTACCCGGGCATCTGAGCGCCGGACGAAGACAGGGAGGGGAGGGAGGAAGGCCATGCCGAGAGTGACGCCGATCAGCGACAAGAGCCAGGTCGCCGAGGAGTACCAATCGGTCGCCGACGATGTGCTCGGCGTATTCGGTCGCATCCGCGGTCCGTTCAGCGTGTTTCTGAACAGTCCGAAACTGGCCGACAAGATGCTGGCGCTGGTCAAGTTCAACCGCAACGACTGTATCGTCGAGCCGCGGCTGCTTTCGCATGCGATCCTCGCCGCGGTGCGCGAGCGGGAGTCGGCCTATGTCTGGTCGGCGCAGGTCGGCGCCGCCCAGCGCGCCGGGGTCGACGCGAAGACGATCGACATCCTGCGCGCTAAGGGAGACGTATCGGGCTTGCCCGAAGAGGAGCGCGACATCGTCAACCTGACCCGCCAGTTGATGCGCACCAACCGGGTCGACTACCCGGTCTTCAACCGTTTGTGCACAAAGCGCGGTGCGCAGTGGATGACCGAGCTGATCACGGTCGCCCATAATTTCACGGTGCTGTGCGGCGTCACCAACGCTTTCGAGGTCGCCGTGCCCGCCGATGGAGATCAGCTCCCGAGCTGATCCGTGCGCGCGGCAGTGAGGGTCAGGCGGGGCGTGACGCTTGCCTCGCTCGATTTGGCGCATCGCCTGCCGCACAAAGAAGCCTACGACCGCGACCTCGACCGCGCTCAGGTCGAGATGCTCAAGGTCGAGCAGGCCTACCGCCTCGGTGGCCTGCGCGGCATCGTCGTGTTCGAGGGCTGGGACGCCGGCGGCAAGGGCGGCGCGATCCAACGGCTGACCGCGCGGCTCGATCCGCGCAGTCTGCAGGTGCACGAGATCGCCAAACCAACCGCGGAAGAACAGGGGAAGCATTACCTGTGGCGGTTCTGGCAGCGCCTGCCGCCGCCGGGCGCCATCGCGATATTTGATCGCAGCTGGTATGGCCGGGTGCTCGTCGAGCGCGTCGAGGGCCTGATCCCGGCAAGCGACTGGCGCCGCGCCTATCGCGAGATCGTCGAATTTGAGCGGATGCTGGTCGATGACGGCGTGCGCCTCGTCAAAATCTTTTTGCACGTCTCTGCGGAGGAACAATTGAAGCGGCTCGCCGAGCGTATCGCCGATCCGATCAAGCACTGGAAAATCGCCGCCGACGATATCCGCAATTACGCGCGGCGTGCCGATTACATCGCGGCGATCGACGATATGTTCGCCGCGACCTCGACCAAGCATGCACCTTGGTTCGCGATTTCCGGTGAGCATAAATGGTTTGCCCGCGTCGCCACGATCGAGACGGCGGTCAAGGTGCTTGGCGCGGGGTTGGAATTGCAGCCGCCGCCGGTCGATAAAGAGGTGGCAAAGACGGCGAAACGGCTGCTTGGCCGCAAGGATATGGCAGCGCTCGGCCTGGCGACGCGCCGCGGAAACCGGCGGCTCAGCCGGCCGGCCCGCGGTCGAGCGTAAACAACTCCTGCGGCCGCGTCACACCGCGCAGCGCATAC
>JAFAWI010000467.1 GCA_019241915.1 Alphaproteobacteria bacterium | reverse complement strand
GCACCTGCTGCTGTCGACGCTGCACACCAACGATGCGGTCGGCGCGATCGTCCGGCTGATCGACATGGGGCTGGAAGACTACCTGGTTGCGGCGGTGCTGAAAGGCGTCGTGGCGCAGCGGCTGGTGCGCCGCCTGTGCCCGTCGTGCCGCGAACAGCGCGGCGGTGCGTGGCAGCCGGTCGGCTGCAGCGCCTGTGGCGGCACCGGCTATCGCGGCCGCACCGCGATCGCCGAGTTGCTGACCTTTGACGAACGCTTCGCCCGTCTCGTCGTCGCGCGCGCCGGCGCCGAGGAGCTGCGCACGGCGGCGCTCGCCGGCGGGATGGTCGACCTCCAGAGCGACGGCCTCGCCAAGGCCGCCGCCGGGGTCACCTCGGCGGAAGAGGTGCTGCGCGTCATCGGGGCGGGTTGAGGTGCCGCTGTTCCATTACCGTGCGTTGCGCCCGAGCGGCGGTGAGATCGCCGGCGAACTGACCGCCGACAACGAACGCGACGCCGCGCAACGGCTGCAAGCGATCGGCAACTATCCGATCGAGATCACGCTGCCGCGGCAAGGCGCCGCTCTTGCCCACCGTTTCAGGCTCGGCCGGACGGCGGTTCCGGCGCGCGACCGCATCCTGTTCGCGCGGCAGCTGGCGACGCTGCTCGGCGCCGGCATCGCGCTCGACCGCGGGTTGGCGCTGATCGCGGCGACCCCCAGCGCCAAACACCGCGCCCGGCTGGCGTCCGACCTGCTGGCCGCGGTCAACCGCGGCGAAAGCCTGTCCGCGGCGTGCCGCGGGCATGCCGGGCTGCCGGCGCATTTCGGCATGCTGATCGGCGCCGGCGAGGCGCACGGCGACATCGCCGGCGGCCTCGCGCGGCTCGCCGACGTGCTCGAACGCGGCCGCGAGACGAGCCGCGCGCTGCTCGGCGCGCTGATCTATCCGGCCAGCGTGCTGGTCGTGGCCTGCCTCTCGGTGTCCTTTCTGCTCGCGTTTGTCGTGCCGCAATTCGCGACGCTGCTCGAAAGCTTCCGGCGCGAGCCGCCGCTGACGATGCAGTTCCTGCTCGCCGCGTCGGCGCTGTTTCAGCAGGCCGCACTGCCGCTGGCGCTGATCGCGCTGATCCTCGCGCTCTACCTCGTCTATCGGCGGCGCGACGCCGAGTTCCGCGCCGCGCTCGACCGCCGGCTGCTGCGGAGCCCGGGGCTCGGCCGCATGGTCGCCAAGAGCGAAGCCGAGCGGCTTGCCTTCCTGCTCGGCAACCTCGTGGCCGCTGGCCTGCCCTTGCCCGACGCTGTCGCGGCCGCGGGTGCCGCGACGACCAACGCCGCCTATCGCGGCGGGCTCGCCGCCGCACGGCGCGCGGTCGAGCGCGGCGACCGGCTGAGCGCCAGCTTGGCAGCCAGCCAATTGCTGCCGGAGCTGGCGCTCGAGCTGGTGCGGGTCGGCGAGGAGACCGGCGATCTCGCGCCGATGCTGCTCAAGGCGGGCGACATCCTGCGCCGCGACATGGAGGCGACGACGACCGAGCTGATCGGGCTGGTGACGCCGGTCAGCATCGTGCTGCTCGGCCTGTTGATCGGGGTCATCGCCTACGCACTGCTCGGTACGGTGCTCGAGGTTTATGACTTCGCGACGTGAAAGCGGCTTCACCTTGATGGAGCTGCTGGTCGTACTGGCGATCGCCGCGCTGGCAGCGGCGGTCGCGATGCCGCAGCTTGCCCGCCATCTCACGGGACCGTCGCTCGATACCGCGGCCGCGCAGCTGCGTGCGGCGTTGCGCGGCGCCCGCAGCACCGCAATGGTCGAAGACCGCGCGGTCATCTTCGAGGGTGATGCCGCGGGCGGTTATTGGCTCGACCGGCGCCATTTCAACCTGCCGTCGGCGGACGGCCGGCCGCTGCGCGTCGCCACCCGCGGCGGCGCACAGATCGCGTTCTACCCATCCGGCGGCTCGTCGGGCGGCGGGGTCGTCGTCAGCGGAGGCGAGTCGTCCCGCGAAATCGCCGTCGATGCGCTCACCGGACGCGCCGATGCCATCCGCTAGAGGCCGCAGCGCCGGGTTTACACTGATCGAGACGCTGGTCGCGCTCGCCATTGTCGGCATGGCGCTGGGTGCGGTCGCCGGTGTCTTCGGCAACGGCCTTGCGGCGCACGAGACCGCAGCCGGCGCCGAGGCCGCACTCGCGCTTGCCGAAGAGCGGCTGGCGCTCGCCGGCGTCGCCGGGCTGCGGCCGGGCAACGAGACGGGCACCTTCGCCGAGCGCTTCGCGTGGCAAACCACCATTGCGCCCTACGAAGAGAAAGACGACCGAGATTTGGGCCTCACCGCGGCCAAAAGCCTGCCGCGGCTCTACCGCATCGCGATCACCGTTGCCTGGCGCGACGGCCACCGCGAGCGGCGGCTGTCGCTCAGCACGCTGCGCCTGGGACCCGCGACCCCGTGAGCCGCGCCAATAGCGACAGCGGTTTCACGCTGATCGAAGTCGTCGTGGCGCTGGCGGTGAGCGCGCTGGTCGCGGCGCTCCTGCTGAACGGCGTCCGCCTCGCGACATCGGGCTTCGAGCGGCACACCCGGCAGGCCGAGCGGCTCGACACCCGCCAGAGCCTCGACGAGTTGCTGCGCCGCACGCTCGGCTCGGCGGCGCTGATCCCGCGCAGCGCCGGCGGCGAGTTTATCGGAACCCAAGATGCGCTCGAATTTCTCGGCATCGCCGAGGATAGCGGGCCCGGGCTCTACCGGGTCTCGCTGGCGGTCGATCGCAACCGCGCCGACCGGCCGCTGGTCCTGCGGCGTCGCCTCGCCGCGGCCGGCGGCGACCCGACCGGCACCGCGAGCAGCGTTATCGCCGCTCACGTCCGCAACTTCCGCCTCGCCTATTTCGGGGCCGACGGCGGCGATGCCGAACCGGCGTGGCACGACCGTTGGCAATCGCTGAGCGCGCTGCCGCTGCTCGTGCGCGCGATCGTCGGCAGTGACGGCGAGCCGCCGCGGCCGGCGATTGTCGTACGGCTATGGGCCGCGGGATGAGCGGCGGCGACGACGGCGAGCGCGGCTCGATCGCGATCCTCGCGCTCTGGGGGGTGGCGCTGATCTTTATGCTGATCGCGCCGGTCGCCTTTGCCACCCGCGGCGAGTTGCGGGTCGCGAGCAATGCCTTGGCGACCAGCCGGGCGCGGCTGTCCGCCGAAGCCGGCACGCAGCTCGGCCTCGTCCGGCTGCTGCGCCAGCAGGCTGTCGGCGCCGCATCGTTCGATGGCGCGTCCGAGACGTGGCAATCCGGAACGACGAGAGTGACGATCGCGATCGCCGACGAGGCGGGCAAAATCGATCTCAACGCCGCCCCGGTCGAGATGCTGGCCGGGCTGTTCGCCGGCGCCGGCGTGCCGCAGGAAGCCGCAGCGCTGATCGCCTGCAACATCCTCGACCGCCGCGGCGACGCCGCTCCCGTCTGTTCCGCGGCGGACGCGCCGCATCAAGGGCGTCGCTTTTCGGTGACCGAGGAGCTTGCCGAAATCCCCGGGGTCGGGGAGCGGCTTTACGACCGCATCGCCGACAGCGTTACGGTTGCGACCGGTGCCTCGGCGATCGACCCCCTGGTCGCGCCGCGCCCTGTGCTGATGGCGATACCCGGCGCCACCGATAGCATCGTCGATGATTTTCTCGCCAGTCGAGCCAGCCTGCACGATATGGGGGCGGCCGGCGCGGCATCGATACCTGCGGCCGCCGCCCGCTTTCTGATGACCAGCTCGCGGCGCGACTTCACGGTCGCCGCCACGGCGACGGCCGACGACGGCGCGCGCTACCGCGCCGAGTTGCAGATTCGGTTGGGCGATCAGGGCCAGCGCCCCTATCAGGTGACGGGATGGCGCACGCCGCGGGCGGATCGCGGCACCGTCGGAGCCGCTGCCGCGCACCGCGCGCCTTGAGCCAGGCCGGCGTTCCGCCCCACTCGGATTTGCTTTAAGCTGCAGCTATACCGGCTGTGTTTTGTTTGTCTCCATGACGATTGCCGCCAATCGCCCGTTAAAATCCGCGCGTTCGCGCGCCCTGCTCGGTCGCGCGCTGAGCTGGTGGCTCGACGAACTGCGCGGCTGCCGGGCCGACGCGCAGCGCTGGCTGGTCGCGCGGGGCGGCCACGGGATGACGATCGAAGCCGGCGAGCGCTATTGGCTGGTGCGCCAAGGCCAACACCCTGTCGGCCAGATCGATGTCGCCTCGGCCGATGCCGCGCTACAGCTGCGCCACGTCGCTGCGAGCGGCGCGCGGCGTGGAATCATCGTGGAGATCCCGCCCGAGCGGGTGCTCGCCAAGGTCGTCGCGTTCCCCGCTGGTGCGAAAGCGCAGCTCGACCGCATCGTCGGCTTCGAGATCGCGCGGCATTTCCCGTTTCCGGCCGACCGCGTGTATTTCCAGCATCGGGTCGCCGGCGCCGCCGCCGATGGCGGCATCGCGGTCGAGATCGTCGCGGTGCCGCGCGAGATCGTCGACGACATTTGCCTCGCGGCTGCCGCCAGCGGGCTGCGCCCGGTCGCGGTCGCGGTTCCCGGCGCGAGCGACATCAAGCCGCTGTTTTTGCCGCGCAGCGCGATCGTTGCCGGTCCTCGCACCATCACGGCGACGACACGCAAATTCATCGTTGCCGCCGTCGCGGCGGCGCTTATCGCGCTGGTCTCCTGGCCGCTGGCGCAGCAGGCGGCGCTGGCGCGGCTCGACAACGAGATCGCCGCGCTCAAACCGCGTGCCGAAACCGCGTTGCGCGCCGAGGACGCGGGGCGCCGCGACGCCGAGCGCAGCGCCGCGATCGCCGCGCTCCGCGGCGGCCGGCCGCCGCTGGTTGCCGCGCTCGACGCGCTGAGCCGCGACGTACCGGATGGGTCTTGGCTGCTGTCGCTGTCGATTTCCGGGCGCGACGTCGTGCTCGACGGATTGTCCCCGTCGGCGGCCGGAGTTGCGCTGGCGCTGGAGAAGAGCGGCGACGCGGGCGGCATCACGTTCCGCTCGCCGATTACGCGCGAGCCCTCGGGCCTCGAACATTTTCAGCTCGGCGCGAGCCTGGGCGGGTCCTACGCGGGGCCGCAGACCGCACCATCGCTGGATGTAAAGCCGTGAGGCCGGTCGGCCGACCCCCGCTGGCCCGCGTCGTTGCGCTGGGTTTGCTGGCTCTGCTCCTCGTTGTGTTCCTGGTCGGGCCGGTCGCTGCCTATATCGGCCTGCTCGCCGATAACGGTGCCGCTCTGGAAAACAAAGCTGCGCTGCTGCAGCGCTACCGCGCGTTGGCCGAGGCTCGCCCGGGTATGGCGTCGCCGGCGTCCGCGCCGACCCTGCTTTATCCCGACATGCCGGAGGCGCAAGCTGCCGCCTTGCTGCAGGAAGCCGTCAAAACCGCTGCCGCCGCCGCGCATGTGCAAGTCCAGGGGTTTCAGATGTTGCGTGGCGACGCCATTCCGGGGGCCGCGCGCATCGGTGTGCGGGTGCGGGCCAGCGGCGACATCGTCAGCCTGCGGAACCTGATCTACGCGATCGAAACCGCTCGGCCGCTGCTCTATCCCGACAACCTGCAGGTTCAGGCGCATGCGACCGCCGCGGACGCTGCGGGCGGACCGCTCGATTTTCAGCTCGACGTGTCGGGCTTCAAGCCGGAGCCGGCGTCGTGATCGCACTGCGTCTGCCCGCATTCCGCGCGAACCGGATGTTGGCTGGCGCGGCGCTCGGCCTCGCTGCGATCGCGTTGTGGCCGTGGATCGTCGCGCCGACGCCGTCACTGCACCCCCGCGCCGCTCCGCCGCCCGCCGCGCCAGCCGCGGCGCCGGCACCGCTGCCGCCGCTGGCGAGCTATAAAGCCGTCGTCGAGCGGCCGCTGTTTTCCCCGTCGCGCCGCGCGCCGCCCGGCGCCGCTGCAACCGCGCTGGCGCCGTCAATCGAAAGCCGTTACCGCCTCGTCGGGGTCATGGGAACCGGCGCGAAGCACAGAGCCTTTGTTGCCGACGGGCCGCGCCGGCTGCAGATTGTCGAGGGCGACCTGCTCGATGGCTGGACGGTGCGGCAGATCGCGCAGGACCGCGTGATCCTGTCGTCGCCCGCCGGCGACGACGCGGCGCTGCGCATGACGCGGCCGCCGGCGGAGCCGCCAAAACCTCAGTGACCCCCGGCGATCGCCGCCTCGGCCTTGGCGACCAGGCGATGCAGTGCGACACGCTGGCGCCAGGTAAGCGGCATTTTCTCGTCGCCGAGCCGTAACTCGCCTTTTGGCGAAACGCTGAGCTCGCCATTGGCGATCAACCGGCGCAACTCCAGCAGCAACGTGCCGAACCCCATGCCGCCGAGGTCCCAGTTGCGCACCGGTCCGGTGTCGAGGTGGATGAAATGCGAATCGGGATACCAGCCGACGCCGCCGCGCTCCATCGCCCGCGCCGTCTCCATCGCCACATCCAGCCGGGCCGGCAGGTAGATGTCGAGTGCGCGCCCAAAGATGTGCTGCGAGTTGTCGGCGACACCGAATGTGGTGCGCGCCAGCATCTCATTGGTCGCGCGCGTGCGGTAGGCCGACAGCACCGTCGCCTGCGCCGCGCCGGCCGCTTCCATCACGCAGGCGAGGAAATCGATGACCCCGACATCGTAATCGATCGTTTCGCCCGAATAGTGGTCGCGCAAAAAGGCGGAGAGGTCTTCCATCGCCGCGGCGATCGGGCCGCCATTGTCGCGGTAGGGGCCGCTGAAGGTTTCGCCGGTATGCGCGTTGACCAGCTTCAGCCGGCGGAGAGTCGCGGGCGGCTCTACGGCGTGCGTTGTCGGTAAGCCGGCGGCGGCGGGGGTCGCCAAGGCGGCTGAAAGCAACGCAAGAAACGCCCGCCGGTCCATGCCGCGACGATACCACAACTTGCGCCGCGGCAATCCGCGAAGCGAGCCGCCGGGCGCGGCGATCCGCGCTGTAATGCCTTAGGGGGTAGGCGTGTCGGGCGGCCGCCCCGGAATGACGGGGCCGCTCGGCGCGGGCATCGGACCTGGCGCCGGCATCGCCGGGGCAGCGGGTGGGCGCGCGCGGTGCGCGGCCGGCACAAAATCCTGCTGCTGCACCACGTCGGTCACCGTATAGGGCCGCCCGTCGGGGCCCATATAGAACTGCTTCATCTCGTCGAGCGTGAACGGCCGCGAGCCGATCCGGCCAAAGATCGCGATCTGGTGCCCGGTCTCGTCGACGCCGCGGTCGCGTTCGAGGCCGCGCGACAGCGACAGCGCCGGCGACTCGGTCGGGGACCAGGCGATCAGCTGCGGCCGCGGCTCCGGGGCAAACCCGTAGAAATTGGGCTGCGTGTCGGGCGCCGTCAGCTGGATAACCTTGAGCCCGTTGACCCCGTCGGCCACATAAGCGAACAGCGAGGCGTTGGTCGAGGCGACGACCACGTCGCGCGCGTCGTTCAGCTGCCCGTCGGCGGTATACATCATGTAGATGTGCGGGTGCTCCGGCCGCTCGACATCGACGATCGCCAGGCCGTCGCGCCCGTCGGCGACATAGGCGTAGGTGCGCGACACGAACACATGCTGCGCATTGGCGAGCGGCACGTGCGCGCTCGGCACGATCGCCGGCCGGTCGGGATCGGTCACGTCGACGACATCGAGCCCCGCGCCGTCGGCGACAAACAGATAGCGGAACTGCACAACCGCCGAACGCGCGTCGCGGATCGGGATCACCGTCACGACGCGCGGGTGCAGCGGGTCGTTCATGTCGAGCTCGACGACGCCTACGTCGGCCATGACATAGAACCGCGTGCCGGCGATCGCGATGTTGCGCGCGCCGGTGAGGATGCCGCGCTCGTTCCAGGTCAGCGCCCGGCTGAAGAAATTGTTGCGCGGCTCCTGGTCCTGCAGCGTGTTGACATTGACCACGATCAGCCCTTCGACCGAGTCGGTCACATAGGCGTAGTTGTAGATCGGGTGCATCAACTGTTCTTCGTTGGCGCCGCGCATCAGCGACGCGTAATTCTCGCTGTAGTTCAGCGGCTGGTTGAGCCCGGCATTACGCGGCGGGTTGATCGGCTGGTTTGTCGGCAGCACGACGCAGGTCGCGTTGGTCGAGGCGATGTGCGTGTCTTGCCCCAGCGGCGAGAACGGGGCGGTGATAACGCGCTCCGAGAAGCCCTTGTTGGCGACGCTGGCGACATCATAGACGCGCATGCCCTTTTCGCCTTCGGAGACGAACAGGTATTCGCCGCGCAGCTGGATGCATTGCGCATTGTTCGAGCTGTGGCCGTGCGCGTCCTCGAGCCTGCGGTTGTTGGCGGCGTGCTGGGCGTAGTCGTCGGGGTAGGCAAAGCGGTGCAGATAGCTGCCGATCACCGCCTGCGGCTCGTCCCATTCGGTGACCCGCACCGCCTCGAGATCCGCCGCCTCGCCGACCCACGCGTCATAGCCGACAAAATTGACGAAATTGGTGCCGAGCAGCAGCAGCTGCGCCATGATCGCGTTGTTGTCGTTCTGCGCCGAGATGTGGCAGTCGGTGCAGGTCTTGGTCTCGGTGCGCCGCTCGGTGTGGGGGTAGTGCGCCGAGAACGCCTGGCTCGAATACCCCGCCGACGAGACCGGCGGCTGCTGCACGTAGATATGCTCGCGGTTGATGTTGGTCGACGACAGGACCAGCGCCGAGCGCGAGGCGATCGGGGCGATGATGTTGTTCTTGACCGTGCTGTGGCGGCCGAGTTGGAACATGTCGTCGCGCGCGACTTCGGGGTTGTAGGTCGCGTAATTTCGGGTGATTTCACCCTCGAAATGGTGCCGCACCGTGTGTTGGTTTGCCTCGATCGGCAGGTGGCAACCGGCGCAGCTTGTCGTCCATGACAGGTGACAGGTGTAGCAGGCCATGTCGTCGTTCGTATGTGCGAGCTGGCTCTCCGGCACGCCGGGTCCCCAGCGCATCGAGGTCCCCTTCGACATCAGCTTCGCGCGCGCCGCCCGGGCGTTGTATTTGGGATTGCCCGGCGTGACCGTGTCCTTGACGAGGGTCATCTCCCACTCGAGGCCGGGATAGACAGCCGAGTGCTGGTAGAGCTTGCCGTCGCGCCATTCGAACTGCGGGCGGCCATCGGCGGTGCGCATCGTCGTCAGGTCATGACCGCCGGGCGGAGCGGCCGGGCCGTGCGTCCGCATGTCGGGATAGCGCGTCGCGGTGCCGTGACAGTCGGCGCAGGTGATTTCGATCGCCGCCTGCACTTCGCCGTAAAGGTGTCCGCTGCCGTGATTGTCCTGCGAGAAGTGGCAATCGACACACTGCATGCCGAAATCGACATGGATCGAGTCGAGATGCACCGCCTTCTTGAACTTCTGCGGGTCGTTGGCGGAAATGATGTTGTTGTTGTCGTCGAGCAGGTTGCCCTTGCGGTCGCGCTTGAAGATCGCGCGGAAATTCCAGCCGTGGCCGTGGTAGTCGGCGAACTGGGTGTCGTTGAGCTTGGGGTTGAGCTCGTTGACCTCGGCGGAGAACTCGGGGTCGGCCCATTTGCCGCGCGCGACCGCGCCTTCCGGGTTGCGCTCATAGGCCTCGCGCATTTCCGCATCGGTCGGATAGCGCTGTTTCTTCGGCCACATCTGCGGCGCGCCGGTCTCGTAATCCCACATCGTGTAGCCGAGCATGCTGTTGATGAACAGGTTCGGCTGGTGCATGTGGCAGATCATGCACTGGCTGGTGGGGATCGCAGTGGTCATGCGGTGGACGATCGGGTGGCCGATCTCGCCCTTGCGGATCGTCGGGTCGAGGCCGAAGCCGGTGCCGCGGTTGCCATACTTGCCGTAAGGCCCGCCCTCCTGCGGGTTACGGTCGTTGGCGTAGATGACATGACAACCCGCACAGCCCGAATTGCGGTAGTCGCCCGGATTGTCGTTGGTTCCGACGAACCACATGTCGGGGTCGTTGAGCCGGGACTTGGTAATGTTGAGGATCGGGATCGACACCCGCAGCCCGGTCCCCGGGCCGCGGTTCGATTGCCGGAGGTCCGGCCGGCCGTCTTCGTCGAGCTTTTGCAGCTCCCCGGTGGAGTTCGGGTTGCCGATTTCCGGGAATTGCGTGTTGATCGTGCGCCCGCCGCGCTCGAACACGCGGAACACGTCGGCCGGCGGGATCGTCTCCCACGACGGCAGCGGCACGATTTTCGGCTCGATGCCGTGCAGCCGCGCCGCCTCGGGTCCCGGCACCTGCGGATCGGTCAAGGCCGCAGGCTTGCCGTCGGGCGTGTAGGCTTCGCCGACGATCGTGTGCTTGAACGGCAGGATGCCGTTGTTGTAGGCGCCAGCCGCCCAGAACATCGCGGTCGTCGACATCAGGCTGCGCTCGTTGGCGGCGATGGTCGACAGATGGCAGGCGCCGCAGGCGAGCCGGGCGACGCGGTAGTCGCTCGGGTTCATAAAACGGATGAACTCGGGCGATTCCTTGTTGAGCAGCGTGTAGGTGCGCGGCGGCTTGACGCTCGACGGGTAGTTCCACTCCTCGGGGAAGCGCGGATGGACATGCGCGGCGTCGAGCACCAGGCGGTATTCCGGGCTGTCGGGCGGCGTCCCCGGCGGCAGAAACGCGGCCGCGTTGCCGCCATGGCAATCGGCGCAGCCGAGAATGACGCCCGGGCTGGTATGCATCGAGACAGAGTCGGTAGTCGTATGGCAGCTCATGCAGCCGTCGCTCTTGAGCTTGGCCTCGGCGACAGTCTCCTTTTGCGGCGCGGGCGGCGCCGGTGGGATAGGCGCCAGGTTCTCGGCAAAGGCCGGACCGCCGGCGACGCCGGCAATCAACCCGAAGAGGAGGAGCGCGCGCAGCAGCATGGCTCAGTACGTAAAGATCACGTCGGCCAGCACGGAGTAGAGCAGCCCGCCGCTGCTGAACAACTCCGCCCCGCCATTGGTGTTGAACAGCGCCTTGGTGCCGCCGCCCGGGATCAGCATCGCGCCGGACAGCCGCAGCACGATGTTCTGCGTGAACAGCGGGCGGTAGGTCAGCGCCGCCGAGATGTCGCCGCCGATCGAATTCGGCAAGCTCGGTACGTGGCGCAGGAATTCGAGGGGCGCGGTGTTGGTGAAGCGCAGGTAGTTGAAATTGGTCGACAGCCGCAACTCGGGCAGGATGTCGAAATCGCCGCCGATGCCGCCGAGCATGACCCCCGGATTGTCGAAATTCGACTGCCCCTCGCCCTTGGAGGCGCGCAGATCGGCGAGCACGCCGTTCATCGTGTTGAGCGCCACGCCGCCGCCGCCGATCAGCGGGATCGACTGGCGGATCCAGAAGCTGGTATCGGCGCCGGCGAATTGCGGGTTTTCGAACGGCGAGTCGAACCCGCCGAGATGGCCGCTCTGCGGCCGGCTCGCGCCGCTTGCATAAAGGCCGGACAGCCGGATGCGCGCCCAGTCGAAATCGACCGAGGGCTCGGCGGCGGCGAAAAAGGCGTTGATGCTGGCGCCGCTGTTCTTCGGGTCCGGGCTGAACTGGTTGTGGCTCAGATGGCCGAGCGCCCAATAAGCCGAAGTCGTCAGGTTGAACCGGCCGAAATGGCCGTC
>JAFAWI010000334.1 GCA_019241915.1 Alphaproteobacteria bacterium | reverse complement strand
GTGCGGCGGCATGAAGGCCGTCGAGCCCTTGATCAGCGAGATGCCGGTGATGAAGGTCTGGGAGAGGACGAGGCTGTTGTTCCTGCCGAACGTGTCGAGGCTGCCGGGCCGCTCCGTCGTCTGGACCCCGACCGGGATCGGGAAGGTGCGCGGCTCGATCACCGAATCCGAGACCGCGCTCACATTGACGAACCAGTCGTGGCCCTTGAGGCCAAGGAAGCCCGGCGTGCGGCATTTCGGCAGCCCCGCCGCCGCGCGCCGTTCCTGCTCCTCCTCGGTGGGGATGCAGATCGGCCGGTCGCCCTTCAGCGTGTTCTGGTGATAGGGATCGAACCAATGTTCGTGCACGAGCCCGAGCGTCTCGATCAGCCGCCAGCGGTCGGGGATCGGAATCTGGTCGGTCGGAAACGCCTCGGGCGGCGGCGCGCGCAGGGCGCCGGGATTGTCCTGGCTGACCGGCGGCTCGAGCTCATGCTGCGGCACGCCGGGGCGCCGCCGGCCGGGAAGCACGGCGTTTTCGGGAGTCGTGCCGGGCTGCGTCTCGCGCGGTGGGGGAGGCGGCGGCTGAGAAGACGATGTGTCCTGGAGGGCGACCTCGGTCCCTTTTTCGTCATTCCCGCGAAAGCGGGAATCCCGCTTGGGCACGGCGCCGGAAGCAAAGAAGCGGGATTCCCGCTTGCGCGGGAATGACGTGGAAGGCGGCTGCGTGATCTCCGGTGGCACCGCATCGATGATCGCGGGCAGGAGGAGCAGCAGCGCGCTCATCGCCCCTGACAGACGTTCTGCTCGGTGCTGCCGAGGAAGGGGGAGAAGGGGCAGTTGACATAGCGCAGCCGCACGCCGGCGCCGACCGGCACGACGATCTGGTCCGCGCGGATCGACGGATCGGCATTGCCGATCGTGCCGAGCCGCACGCCGGCATTGTAGAGGCCGAGGAAGCTGATCATGTCATCCTGGTCGATGCCGTCGCCCGAGACGCCGATGCCGCCGACGAGGGTACTACCGCGATAGATCGGCACCGAGCCAGGGAAGATCTGGATGCCGTTCGCGATCCGGCGCGGATGCAGGATGTTCGGGCAGGCATTCGGCACGTCGGCGGGGCCGCCGAGGACGTAGCCGACATGCGCCTTCACCGCCGCCTCGACGAGGGCCGATTGCAGCCCGGTGGAGAAGGGGTTGAACTCGTCGATCGGCCGCGAGAACGGACCTTGCGGCTGACCGACCTCGCCGTCGGGGAAATGCGGGCGCGACAGATCGCCGCCGGCGCGATCGGTGAAGGCATAATGGCCGGTCAGCGCGTTCGGGTCGTTGAGGAAGCTGCGCACCGCCGGGACGAAGCCCGCGACGTCCGGGTCGGGATCGGCGAGCAATTCGGCGGCGGCGGTCGCGCTCGAATAGAAAGCGGCGGTGCGCGCCTTCTGCAGCGACACGTCGATGCCGAAGATCGGCGCGTCCGGCGCGCGAACGATGCCGAGCACCTCGCCGTTCGTGTCGACCACCGAAATGGTGACCTGCGCGCGGCTGTCGAGCGGCTGACGGATCTGCGCGCGCGCCGCGCTCATGATCTTGAACGCTTCTTCGAGCAGCGCTGTCACCTCGGCAGCGCTCATCTGGCCGTCCGTGCCGGCGCGGATCGGGAAGCGATTGCCGCCGGCGCCGTTGGTGAGGACGAAAGCGTCCGGGTTCGAGAATTCCGCCGCCGTCGAGGCGCGCACGCCCGAAGCTTCGGTGCCGTAGGCCTGCCCCGCCAGGATTCCCGCAGTCGCGTCGTAATAGCCACGCACGGAGACGAGCGCGCCCGCGGCGCTCAACGGACCGGCGGCGGCCGGGCTGCTGCGCAGGTCCGCAGCCGTCGCGTCCGAGAAGCGGAGCAGAGTGCCGTCGACGCTGATCCGGTCGGCGCGGATCGCGTCCGGCGCGGCGAAGCCGTTGCTGGCGGCGAGTGCGATGATCTCCTCCGGGTCATGGTCGACGTCCTGCACTTCCGGGTCGAAACCGTAATTGGTGTCGCCCATCACGCCGATGCCGCCAACGACCACGCCGTTCTTGTAGAGCGGAAAGCCGCCGGGATCGGCGGAGAGGCCGAGCGGCGAGCGCTTCGGCCCGATGAAGGCACCCGCGCCGGCGGCGCCGGTGAAGCGGGCGGAGAGATCGGAGCAGGGAAGCTGGCTGAACTGCACGCCGAACAACGGTCCGCTTTCCAGCCCCACCGTCGCCGCCGACGGCGGGAAATTCTGCTGCACGATCATGCTGGCGGTGCGGCTGGAGAAGGCGTTGCCCGCCGAAGAGAGGTAGGCGCCGGTAATCGCCTTCGCGATCGCTCCTGCCACCGCGCCGGGCACGTCGACGCCCTGCAGATCGTGGGTGCTGCCGTTCGGTCCCTTCGGCACGATCAGCTCCTGGTTGGTGCCGGTCATCGCGAAGACGGCGAGGACGTTGCCGACGCGGTCGACGACGGCGAGATCGACCGGCAGGCTCTGCGCCTGCGCCTCCGCGACGCCCTGGGCGAGGATTTGCTGGACGTCCGCCTGCGTCAGCGACTCCTGTGCCGGCACCGCGTAGAGAGCGGCCGGCGCTGGGGAGGGGCTCGGGGTCGGAGCTGGCACCGGCGCGCTCGAACCCCCGCTGCTGCTTCCGCCCCCGCCGCCGCAGGAGGCGAGGACCAGCGACAAGCCGACCAGCAGGCCGAAGGCGCGTCTCACCTCAGCCTCCGGATCGCGGCGGCGGCGCGGCCGAGGTTCTCGCGGAAGTCGCGCGGATCGTAGGCGTTCGGATCGCGTACCGCCCGGTAGGCGAGGTTGATGTCGGCGCGGATCGCATTGGCGGCCTGCGGATCGGCCTGGCGGGCGTTGACGAGCGCCGAGAGCAACGTGTCGACCGCCATCACCGCCTGCACGCTTCCCTCATAATCGGTGAAGCGCGGCGAGACCGCATTGCCGGCGATCGTGTCGATCATGTCGAACACCTGCGCGCGGGTGATTCCGGCGGCGAGCGCATTGCCGACCGCGAGCCCGCTCTCGCGGAGCCGCGCCGCTGCGGCGATAGCGGTCGGGTGGTCCTTGGTCAGCGCCAGGTGAAAGGCCCGGCTGTCGCGGTCGAAGCGCACAGCCAGCGCCGGCGCCGCCACCTTCGCTGCGGCCGACAGCATGATCATGTTCTCGTCGTTGTAGGCCGGCATCCCGGACGGGATTGGCCGTCCCGGATTTGCTGCCGCGCGCGGCTCGAACCCCGGATCGTCGGAAATCCGGCGGTGGCAGGTGTGGCAATCGAAGAAATAGAATTCCGGGAAGACACCGTTCGTGCCGCGCTGAGGGTTGGAAAAGAGGGCGAGCGAGCGGTCGAGCGCCATCGCCTGGCC
>JAFAWI010000121.1 GCA_019241915.1 Alphaproteobacteria bacterium | reverse complement strand
CCATACGCGGAGCGCGATGCTGCAGGTACTCGCGTCCGACTATGTGCGCACCGCCCGCGCCAAGGGGCTATCGGAATTGAGCGTGGTACTGCGCCACGCGCTGCGCAACTCGTTGATTCCAATGGTGACCCTGGGCGCTCTCGAATTCGGCACGCTGCTGTCGGGCGCGGTGCTGACCGAGCAGGTCTTTACCATCCCCGGCTTTGGCAAGCTGATTGTCGATGCGGTCTTCAATCGCGATTATGCCGTTGTGCAGGGCGTCGTGCTGTGCACCGCCTCAGCATACATCCTGCTGAACTTCTTTGCCGACATCGCCTATACGCTGGTCAACCCGAGACTGCGGACATGACCGCCGAGCCGTTGGGGACATTTGCCGAGGCCGAGCGCATCGAGGCGCCGTGGCAACGCACTTTGCACCAGTTGGCGCAGCGCCGGATCGCGCTCGTCGCCCTCGCGGCGGTCCTGTTCTTTATCTTCCTCGCGGTTGTAGCGCCGCTGATCTCGCCGTACGACCCGCTGACGACCAGTTGGAGCGCCGTGCGCAAGCCGCCCTCCTGGTCTCATCCTTTTGGCACCGACGAGATCGGCCGCGATGTGTTGGCGCGGGTCATCTGGGGCAGCCGCGCCTCATTGCTGGCAGGCCTGGTCTCGGTCTCGCTGGCGCTGGCGGTGGGCGTCCCGATCGGTCTCGTCTCCGGCTATGTCGGCGGCTTTCTCGACGGCCTGTTGATGCGCATGGTCGATGCGATGCTGGCGGTGCCGTTCCTGATTCTGGCGATCGCATTCGCTGCCTTTCTTGGGCCGAGCCTCGCCAATGCGATGGTCGCGATCGGCATATCCCAGACTCCGATCTTCGCCCGACTAACCCGCGGTCAGGTGCTCACGGTCAAGCACGAGGATTATGTCGAGGCGGCGCGCGCGGTCGGCAATCCGCATTACCGGATTGTGCTGCGCCACATCCTGCCCAACATCGTGCCGCCTTTGCTGGTGCAGGCGACCTTGGCCGCGGCTGCGGCGGTCATCGCCGAGGCGAGCCTGTCGTTTCTCGGCCTCGGACAGCAGCCGCCCGACCCGAGCTGGGGCAGCATGCTCAACACGGCCAAGAACTTCATCTCGCAGGCGCCGTGGATGGCGCTATGGCCCGGGTTGATGATTTTCTGCTTGGTGCTGTCGCTCAATCTGGTCGGCGACGGGCTGCGCGACGCGCTCGACCCGCGCCGAGGCTGACACGGTTGCGCGAACGCCCCGAAACCGACAAGATGGCGACTTCAAAGCTCAAAGATGCGGTGAGGGTCCGATCCGTTCGAAGTCGGCCACATTTTGCGTACCTCCAGGTCGGGCCGAGGTGGTTGCCGCCGTGGTGATGGGCGTTTCCGGTTCGGGAAAGTCGACCGTCGGCCGTGCGTTGGCCGCGCGCTTGCGGTGGCGGTTTGCCGACGGCGACGCATTTCACCCGGCGGCCAACATTGCCAAAATGCGCGAAGGGCAACCGCTCGACGACAGCGATCGGGAGCCATGGCTCGCCGCGATCCGAGCGCGGCTCGATTCGTGGCGAGAGACCGCCACCCCTGGAATCGTCGCGTGCTCGGCGCTGAAGCGGCGGTATCGGTCCTCGATCATCGGCGACTGCGCCGGGGTGCGGCTCGTGTTTTTGTGCGGATCGAAGGAGGTGATTGCCGACCGGCTGGCGGCCCGGCGCGGCCACTTCATGCCGCCCAGCCTGCTTGACACCCAGTTTGCTGCGCTCGAAGCGCCAACCGCCGACGAAAGCCCTATCCTGGTCGAGATCGACCAGCCCGTTCACCGGATTGTCGATCAGATCGTCACCGCTCTGTCATCGCCCGCCGCGACTATGCCCGTGGCGGGGTGGCACAGGGCACGCATCGTGGCGCCCGCGTAACGCGCCGCGCCATCAGCAAGCTGTGAGGGGACAGCCATGGCCGCCATGCCGACCGGTTCCATCGAAGACATTGCCGTAAACACCATCCGCACGTTGTGTATCGATGCGGTGCAGCAGGCGAATTCAGGCCATCCCGGTACGCCGATGGCGATGGCACCGGTGGTCTATACGCTGTGGCAGAATTTCCTGAGCTTTGATCCAAAAGACCCGATCTGGCCGAACCGCGACCGCTTTGTGCTGTCGTCCGGCCACGCATCGACGCTGCTTTATTCGATCCTGCACCTGACTGGCGTTACCGCGGTCGACGAGCGCTACGAGCGGCTCGGCACGCCGACCGTGGCGCTCGACGATCTGAAGAAATTCCGCCAGCTCGACAGCAAGTGTCCGGGCCATCCCGAATATCATTGGACCTCGGGGGTCGAAACCACGACGGGACCGCTGGGGCAGGGGATCGCGACCAGCGTCGGCCTGGCGATCGGCGCCAATTGGCTCGCCAGCTACTTTAACCGGCCCGACTTCAAGCTGTTCGACTATCGCATCTACGCGCTGTGCGGCGACGGCTGCATGATGGAAGGCGTCGCCAGCGAAGCGGCCTCGCTCGCCGGCCATCTCAAGCTCGGCAACCTCTGCTGGATCTACGACAGCAACCACATCACGATCGAAGGCAATACCTCGCTTGCCTTTACCGAGGACGTGGGCGGCCGGTTCATGGCCTATGGCTGGAACGTGCTACGGGTGAGCGATGCCAACGACCGCGAGCGGATCGCCCACGCGTTGGAGACCGCGAAAAGGACGCCGGATCGGCCGACGCTGATCATCGTCGAAAGCCATATCGGCTACGGCGCGCCGCACAAGCAGGACACGTCGGGCGTCCACGGCGAGCCGCTCGGCGCCGACGAAGTGAAACTCACCAAACGCAATTACGGCTGGCCCGAAGACGCGCAATTTCTCGTGCCGGACGGTGTCTACCAGCACTTTGCCGGCGGCATTGGGGAACGCGGCGCCAAGGCTCGTGCCGAGTGGGAGGCGCTGTTCGCCAAATACAAGGCCGCGCATCCCAACCTCGCGAAGCAGTGCGAGCAGATTCAGGCGCGTGAGCTGCCCGAGGACTGGGACAAGGACATCCCGGTCTTCCCGGCCGATCCGAAGGGGATCGCCAGCCGCGATTCCTCGGGCCAGGTGCTGAACAAGATCGCGCCAAACCTGCCGTGGCTGATCGGCGGCGCCGCCGACCTCGCGCCGTCGACCAAGACGCGGCTGACCTTTGACGGCGCCGGCGATATGCAGGCCGAAACCCATGGCGGCCGCAACATGCATTTCGGCATCCGCGAATTTGCGATGGGCGCGATCTGCAACGGCCTCGCGCTGTCGAAGCTGCGGCCTTACGGCTCGGGCTTCATGATCTTTTCCGACTACTGCAAGCCTGCTGTCCGGCTCAGCGCGATCATGGAGCTGCCGATCGTCTATGTGTTCACGCACGATTCGATCGGCGTCGGCGAAGACGGGCCGACCCACCAGCCGATCGAACAGCTGATCGGGTTGCGCGCGATTCCCGGCCTCCTCACGTTCCGGCCGGGCGATGCCAACGAGGTTGCCGAGGCGTGGCGCTTTGCGTTGAGCCGCAAGCACACCCCGGTCTGCATGATCTGCAGCCGCCAGAACCTGGCGACGCTCGACCGTAGCAAGTACGCCGCGGCAAGCGGCGTTGCCAAGGGCGCCTATGTGCTGGCGTGCAACGCGCCGAACGGCAAGCCGGACGTCATCCTGATGGCCACTGGCAGCGAGGTTCAGCTTGTCGTAGAGGTGTACGAGAAGCTGGTGGCCGAAGACGTCAGGGCGCGAGTCGTCAGCATGGCGTCATGGGAGCTGTTCGAGCTGCAGGACAAAAGCTACCGCGACTCGGTGCTGCCGCCCGATTGCCGCGGCCGTGTCGCGGTCGAGCAGGCTTCGACGATGGGCTGGGCGCGTTACACCGGGTTCGACGGCGCGATCATCGGCATGAGCACCTTTGGTGCATCGGCGCCCCTCAAAGAGTTGGTGGTCAAGTTCGGCTTCACCGGCGACAACGTTTATGCGGCTGCCAAGGCGCAGCTCGCGCGCAAGGAGTAGAGAGATGGCTAGCCGTCTAGCAACACTCAACGAATACGGTCAGTCGGCGTGGTTCGATTTTGTCAGCCGCGATTTGCTGCATTCCGGCCAGCTCACCCAGATGATCAAGGACGACGCCCTCAAAGGCGTGACCTCGAACCCGTCGATCTTTGAGAAGGCGATCGGCCACGGCGAGGACTACGACGAGTTGATCCGCCAGGCCGAGGCGGCCGGCGATCTCGACCCTGGCGCGCTGTTCGAGGGTCTCGCCGTTCACGACATCCAGGAGGGCGCCGACGCGATGCGCCCAGTCTATCAGCAGACCCAGGGCCGCGACGGGTATATCAGCCTCGAAGTGTCACCCTACCTGGCGATGCAGACCCACGAGACCATCGAGGAGGCGCGCCGCCTGTGGCGCCAGGTCAACCGTCCGAACCTGATGGTCAAGATCCCGGGGACCAAGCCGGGCATCCCGGCGATCCGTCAGATGATCAGCGAAGGCGTCAACATCAATGTGACGCTGCTGTTCTCAGCCGATGTCTATGCCGAAGTCGCCGAGGCCTACATCTCGGGCCTCGAGGAATTTGTCGCCAAGGGTGGCGACCCGCACCGCGTCGCGAGCGTTGCGAGCTTCTTCATCAGCCGCATCGACAGCCTCGTCGACAGCCAGATCGACAAGAAGATCGCGGCGACGGGCGATGCGGCCGAGAAGGCCCGGCTCGAGGGACTCAAAGGCAAGGCGGCGATCGCCAACGCCAAGCTGACCTACCAGCTGTACAAGGAAATCTATTCGACCCCGCGCTGGCAACGTCTGGCGCAGAAGGGGGCGCAGACCCAGCGCCTTCTGTGGGCCAGCACCGGCACCAAGAACCCGAAATACAGCGACGTGCTCTATGTCGAGGAGCTGATCGGCGCCGATACGGTCAACACGATGCCGCCGGCGACGATGGAGGCGTTCCGCGACCACGGCAAGGCGCGCGCGAGCCTCGAAGAAGGGATCGACGAGGCGAAGGCGGTGATGGCGGCACTGCCGTCGGCTGGCGTGTCGATGGCGGACGTCACCAAACAGCTGGTCGTCGATGCGGTTGGGCTGTTTGCCGATGCCGCCGACCAGCTCTACGCGTCGGTTCAGAAAAAGCGCCAGATGGTGCTGGGCAACAAACTCAACACAATGAGCTGCAAGCTGCCGGCCGACATCGATGGGGACTTCAAGGCCGCGGTTGAGGATTGGCGCAAGAACGGCAAGGTACGGCGGCTGTGGGCGGGCGACGCCTCGCTTTGGACCGAGGCCGACGAAGCCAATTGGGTCGGCTGGCTCAACATCGTCAGCGACCAGTTGAAGGAGGTGGCGCACCACGATGCGCTGGCCGCCGACGTCAAAGCCGGCGAATTCAAGGATATGCTGCTGCTCGGCATGGGCGGGTCCAGCCTCGGCCCCGAGGTGTTTGCCGAGACATTCGGCTCGCAGCCAGGGTTCCCGAAACTGCACGTGCTCGATTCGACCGACCCCGCGCAGGTCAAGCGCTTCGAGGAGGCGGTCGACCTGAAGAGCTGCCTGTTCCTCGTGTCGAGCAAGTCGGGCAGCACCTTGGAGCCCAACATCTTCAAGGCCTACTTCTACGACAAGGCCAAGCAGGCGGTCGGCGAGGCGGAGGCGCCAAAGCGCTTTCTCGCAGTAACCGACCCCGGCTCCTCGGTCGAGAAGATGGCGCGCGAAGCTGGCTTCCGGCACGTCTTCCACGGTCTCAAGAGCATCGGCGGCCGCTATTCGGTGCTGTCGAATTTCGGCATGGTGCCGGCAACCTGCATCGGCATCCCGCCAAAGCAGTTTTTCGACACGACGATGGAAATGGTGCGCTCCTGCGCGCCGAGTTCGCCGCCGGCCGAGAACCCCGGCGTCATCCTCGGCGCGATCATGGGCGTCTGCCAGCGGCGCGGCCGCGACAAGGTCACGGTACTGGCCTCGCCCGGCATCGCCGATTTCGGCGCCTGGCTCGAACAGCTCCTCGCCGAGTCCACCGGCAAGATCGGCAAGGGCATCGTCCCGGTCGATGCGGAGGCGGCGGGCGCGCCATCGGTCTACGGCGACGACCGGCTGTTCGCTTATACCAAGCTCGCCTCGGACAGCGACCCCGAGCAGGAAAAGGCGGTCGCAGCGCTCGAAGCGGCGGGCCAGCCGGTCGTGCGCATCGTCGTCCACGACAAGATGCAGCTCGGCCAGGAGTTCTTCCGCTGGGAGATGGCGACCGCAGTCGCCGGCTCGATCATCGGGATCAACCCGTTCGACCAGCCCGATGTCGAAGCCTCGAAGGTCAAGACCCGCGAGCTGACGTCGGCCTACGAGCAGACCGGCAAACTGCCGCCCGAGCAGCCGTTTGCATCGTTCGACGGCATCGAGCTGTTCGCCGATCCGCGCAACGAGGCCGAGCTGAAACCCAAGGCGACGAGTCTTACCGCCGCGCTCAAGGCGCACCTCGATCGCGCCAAGGCTGGCGATTACGTCGCGATGCTCGCCTATATCGACCGGACGCCGACGCATATCCAGGCAATGCAGAAGATGCGGCATCAGGTGCGCGACACGAGGAAGCTGGCGACGTGCCTCGGCTTCGGGCCTCGTTTCCTGCACTCGACCGGGCAGGCCTACAAGGGCGGGCCGAACAGCGGTGTGTTCCTGCAGATCACCTGCAGCGACCCGGTTGATTTGCCGGTGCCGGGCGCCAAGTACACCTTCAGCACGGTCAAGGCGGCGCAGGCGCGGGGCGATTTCGACGTGCTCGCCGAGCGCGGGCGCCGGGCCTTGCGCGTGCATCTCGCCGGCGGTGTCGAGCAGGGGTTGAAGACGCTCGCCGCCGCGTTGGAACAGGCTTTGAAATAGCGGCCGCCAGTCACAGCTGACAGACACAGGGGAGAGTGGCAATGCAACTCGGAATGATCGGTCTCGGCCGCATGGGCGGCAACATCGTCCGCCGGCTGATGCGGGGCGGCCACAGCTGCGTCGTCTACGACCGCAGCGCCGACGCGGTCTCGGCGCTGACCAAGGAAGGCGCGACCGGCAGCTCCGGCCTCGCCGACTTTGTCGGCAAGCTGAGTGCGCCGAAGGTCGTGTGGGTGATGCTGCCCGCGGGCAAGATCACACACGACACGATCGTCGAGCTGAGCGGCATGCTGGGCAAGGGCGACATCCTGATCGACGGCGGCAACTCCAAGTTCCTCGACGACATCGCGCACGCCGAACTGCTCGAACCGAAGGGCATCACTTTCGTCGATGTCGGCACCAGCGGCGGCGTCTGGGGGCTCGAGCGCGGCTACTGCATGATGATCGGCGGTGCCAAGCCGGCGGTTGACCATCTCGACCCGATCCTGTCGTGCCTCGCGCCGGGCGCCGGCACGATCGACAAGACGCCGGGCCGCGGCGGACGCGATCC